>CAXTVE010000161.1:0-7141 GCA_964247485.1 uncultured Propionibacteriaceae bacterium | reverse complement strand
GCGCGCTCAGCCCTCCAGCACCACCACGGCGGACGCGATGCCGGCGTCGTGGGACAGGCTGACGTGGATGGTCGCGATGCCCAGCTCGGCCGTCTTCGCCGCGACGGTGCCGGTCACCGTGAACGCCGGTCGGCCGGAGTCGTCGGTGACGATCTCCGCGTCCTGCCAAGACAGCCCGGCCGGCGCCCCGAGGGCCTTGGCCAGCGCCTCCTTGGCCGCGAACCGGGCCGCCAGCGAGGCCACCGGCCGCTCGGCCTCGGCGGGCGTGAACAGGCGGCGGACCAGGGCCGGCGTCCGGCGTACGGACTCGGCGAACCGCTCGACGTCGCAGACGTCGATCCCCACCCCTACGATCACAGGTCCCGCTCCGCGGAAACGACGATCATCTACTCGACGGTGACGGACTTGGCCAGGTTGCGCGGCTGGTCCACGTCGTGGCCCTTGCGGGTGGCGAGCTCGCAGGCGAACACCTGCAGCGGCACGGTGGCGACCAGCGGCTGTAGCAGGGTGGACACCTTGGGCAGCCGGATCAGCACGTCCGCGTACTGCGCGACGACGTCATCGTCCTCCTCGGCCAGCACCACGGTCTTGGCCCCACGGGCCCGGACCTCCTGCAGGTTGGACAGCACCTTGTCGTGCAGCAGGTCACGGCCGCGGGGCGGGATGATCACGAAGACCGGCAGCGCGTCGGCGATCAGGGCGATCGGCCCGTGTTTGAGCTCGCCGGCCGCGAACCCCTCGGCGTGGATGTAGGCCAGCTCCTTGAGCTTGAGCGCCCCCTCCAGGGCCACCGGGTAGCCGACGTGGCGACCCAGGAACAGCACCGACGGCTCCTCGGCGAAGTCGGCCGCCAGCTGCAGCACGGGCTCGATCCCGTCGAGCACCGTGGTGATGGCGTCCGGCATGCTCTGCAGCTCGCGCAGCGCGGCACCGACCTCGTCGCCGTACTTGGTGCCCCGCACCTGGGCCAGGTAGAGCCCGAGCAGGTAGCAGGCCACCAGCTGGGTCAGGAAGCCCTTGGTCGAGGCCACCCCGATCTCGGGGCCGGCATGGGTGTAGATCACGGCGTCGGACTCGCGCGGGATGGTCGAGCCGTTGGTGTTGCAGATGGCCAGCACCCGGGCCCGCTGCTCCTGGGCGTGCCGGATGGCCATCAGGGTGTCGGCGGTCTCGCCCGACTGGCTGATCGCCACCACCAGGGTGGTTGGCCCGACGATCGGGTCGCGGTAGCGGAACTCGCTGGCCAGCTCGACCTCGCAGGGGATCCGGGTCCAGTGTTCGATCGCGTACTTGGCCACCAGGCCGGCGTAGAAGGCGGTGCCGCAGGCGACCACCACGATCTTGTCCACGGCGCGCAGCTCGGCCTCGGAGATCCGGATCTCGTCAAGGGTGAGCCGGCCGGACGCGTCGTGCCGGCCGAGCAGCGTGTCGGCCACCGCCTTCGGCTGCTCGTAGATCTCCTTGCGCATGAACCAGTCGTAGCCGCCCTTCTCGGCGGCCGACAGGTCCCAGTCGACGTGATAGGGCCGGACCTCGGCCGGCGCCCCGTCGAAGGTGGTCACGGTGACGGCGTCGGCGGTGATCGAGACGACCTGGTCCTGGCCGAGCTCGATCGCCTCCCGGGTGTGCTCGATGAAGGCGGCCACGTCGGAGGCGAGGAAGTTCTCCCCCTCGCCGACGCCCACCACCAGCGGGGAGTTGCGGCGGGCGGCGACCACGGCGTCCGGCCGCTCGCGGTCCAACGCGACCAGGGTGAACGCTCCGTGCAGCCGGCGGCACACCGTCCGCATCGCCTCCTCCAGCGGGACCCCGGCGCTCACCTGCTGGCCCAGCAGCTGGGCCACGATCTCGGTGTCGGTCTCCGAGGTGCAGATGACCCCGGCGGCGGCGAGCTCGGCCCGCAGGGCGACGTAGTTCTCGACGATGCCGTTGTGCACCAGGGCGACGCGGCCGTCGCTGGAGGTGTGCGGGTGGGCGTTGACGTCGTTCGGGGCGCCGTGGGTGGCCCACCGGGTGTGCCCGATGCCGAGCCCGTCGCGGGGCAGCGGCTCCTCGGCCAGCAGCTTCTCCAGGTTGCCGAGCTTGCCCGCCTTCTTGGCGGTCACCAGCTCCCCCCCGGCCACCAGCGCCACGCCGGCGGAGTCGTAGCCGCGGTACTCCAGCCGTCGCAGACCCTCGACCACGACCTCGAGAGCGACCCGCGGGCCGACGTACCCGACGATTCCACACATAGCAGCCGAGCCTACCGGCCGGGCGCCTCGCGTACGCCGGAACTAGATTGCTCGGCATGCCGGCGGACACTGCTCTCCTGGGGCCTTACGTGGAGCTCAGCCGGGCGGACTGGGCCGAGCTGGCCGAGCACGGCCAGACCAGTCTGGACACCGAGACCCTGGAGCGCGTACGCGGGCTCGGCGACCCGACCAGCCTGCGGGACGTCCGCGAGGTCTACCTGCCGCTGACCCGCCTGCTCAGCCGCTACTTCCGCTACACCTCCGAGCTGCACCGCTCGACCAACGACTTCCTGCAGCTGGACGTGGGGCGGACGCCGTTCGTGGTCGGCATCGCCGGGTCGGTGGCCGTCGGCAAGTCGACCACGGCCCGGCTGCTGCGCGAGCTGCTGGCCGGCTGGCCGGAGCACCCGTCCGTGTCGCTGGTCACCACCGACGGCTTCCTGCTGCCGAACGCCGAGCTGGAACGACGGGACCTGATGCACCGCAAGGGCTTCCCGGAGTCCTACGACCGGCGCGCGCTGCTGCGATTCGTGATGGCGGTGAAATCGGGCGCTGACGCGGTCGGTGCGCCGGTCTACGACCACCTCGGCTACGACATCGTGCCCGGGGCGCAGGTGAGCGTGACCCGCCCGGACATCCTGATCGTGGAGGGCCTGAACGTGCTGCAGCCCGCCCGGGTCCGCTCGGACGGGACCACCGGGCTCGCGGTCAGCGACTTCTTCGACTTCTCGGTCTACGTCGACGCCGAGGTCGACGTGGTCCGGGAGTGGTATGTCGCCCGGTTCCTGCGACTGCGGGAGACCGCCTTCCGCGACCCGCGCTCCTACTTCACCCGCTACGCCGAGCTGACCCCCCAACAGGCGGTGGACCAGGCTCGCCACCTGTGGGACACGATCAACGGCCCGAACCTGACCCAGAACATCCTGCCGACCCGCGGCCGGGCCACCGCCATCCTGCGCAAGGACGCCGACCACCGCGTGAAGTGGGTCCGCATCCGCAAGGTGTAGGCCGATGTATCAGCCGTGGCCGGAACCGGCTCCTCTGGCTGGAGTCACTCCAGCCGCCGCCTGTCCGTGGGGGGCCCGACGCGCCCGGGGAGTGCGTCAGCTCAGGCGATCCGGTGCGGGCCGACTGTCGTCGCGGCAGTCGGCCCGTCAGGCGCTACCGTTCGACGACATGAGCAACGCGTACAGCACGGCGACCACGACCGACCCCCCGAAGGTCCGGATCACCGCCGGATCGGCCTTCAAGCTCGGCTTCTTCGGCGCCCTCGGATTCTTCGTGTTCTCTCTGATCATCTCGGTCGTGTTCGGGATCCTCGCTGCCATCGCCCTGGCCGCCGGGTTCCTGCCCGGCCTGCCCGAGCTGCTCGGCAACCGCTAGGGCGATCCGGCGCCTCAGCGCAGGGCCAGCGAGGACGTGACCACCTCGGCCAGCCGCATGGCGACGTCGTTGGCCGCGTCGTAGGTCTCCGCCTCGACCATCACCCGGACCAGCGACTCGGTCCCCGAGGGCCGGAGCAGGACGCGCCCGGACTCACCGAGGTCACCCTCGGCGGCGGCGACGGCAGCGAGCAGGGTCGGATCGCTGCCGGCCCGGTTCTTGTCCACCCCCGGGACGTTGATCAGCACCTGCGGCATCCGCTGCATCACGGCGGCCAGCTCCGCCAAGGTGCGGCCGGTGGTCGCCATCCGGCTCATCAGGTGCAGCGCGGTGAGTGCTCCGTCGCCGGTGGTGGCGTGGTCGGTCATCACCACGTGGCCGGACTGCTCGCCGCCCAGGGAGTAGCCGCCGGTCCGCATCGCCTCCAGCACGTAGCGGTCGCCGACCCGGGTCTGCTCGACGGCGATGCCGGCGGACTGCATCGCCCGCACGAAGCCGAGGTTGCTCATCACGGTCGCGACCACGGTGTCGTTCTTCAGCCGGCCGGACTCGTGCAGCGCCAGCGCCAGCACGGCCAGGATCTGGTCGCCGTCGACGATCCGTCCTCCCGCGTCCACGGCCAGGCAGCGGTCGGCGTCCCCGTCCAGCGCGACACCGAGGTCGGCCCCCTCGGCCAGCACCCGCTCGCGCAGCGGGTCCGGGTGGGTGGAGCCGCAGCCGTCATTGATGTTGATGCCGTCGGGGGTGGCGTGGATCCGGACGACCTCGGCCCCCTGGGCCTCCAGTGCGGCCGGCGCCGCGACGAAGGCCGCCCCGTTCGCGCAGTCGACCACCACCTTCAGCCCCTCGAGGCTGACCGGCTTGCCCAGGCTGTTGACCAGGTGGGACACGTAGTCCTCGACGCGCGAGAAGTCCTCGCGCACCCGCCCCACCCCGGCACCGGTGGGCCGGGACCAGGTCTCGCCCATCCGCCGCTCGATCGCGTCCTCGAGGGCGTCGTCCAGCTTGGTGCCGCCGCGGGCGAAGAACTTGATCCCGTTGTCGGGCATCGGGTTGTGGCTGGCCGACAGCATCACGCCCAGGTCGGCGGCGCTGTCCGCGGTCAGGAAGGCCACCCCCGGCGTGGGCACGACACCCAGCCGGACCACGTCGACCCCGGCGCTGGCCAGGCCCGCGACGACCGCCGCCTCCAGAAACTCCCCCGACGCCCGGGGGTCCCGACCGACGACGGCGAGCGGACGGTCGCCGGTGTAGTCCCCCGACTCGGTGAGCACGTGGGCCGCCGCCACCGACAGGGCGAGCGCCAGCTCCGCGGTGAGAGCCTCGTTGGCCCTGCCGCGTACGCCGTCGGTGCCGAAGAGTCGCCCCATTGCGGGCAGGCTACTCGGGACGGGCGATCAGCGCTTGCTGTACTGCGGCGCCTTGCGGGCCTTCTTCAGGCCGGCCTTCTTGCGCTCCTTGACGCGCGCGTCCCGGGTCAGCATGCCGGCCTTCTTCAGGGCCGGTCGGCTGGCCTCGGCGTCGACCGCGTTGAGGGACCGGGCCACGCCGAGCCGGAGCGCCCCCGCCTGCCCGGTCGTGCCGCCGCCGTGCACGCGGGCGATCACGTCGTACGAGTCGGCGACGGCCGCCGCGCTGAAGGGCTCGGAGACGATCTGCTGGTGCACCTTGTTGGGGAAGTAGTCCTCCAGGCTGCGACCGTTGATGGTCCACTTGCCGCTGCCCGGCAGCAGCCGGACCCGGGCCACGGCCTCCTTGCGCCGGCCGGTCGCACCGGTCGGCGCGACCACGGCGGGGCGCCCGGACGGCCCGAGGGACACGGTCTGCGCCGCCTCGGAACGGTAGGCGATCTCGCGGTCGCCCTCGATGATCGGGGTGACCTCGTCGGGCACGGTCTCGGTCGCGGCGTCAGACACGATGGCTTTGGTCCTTAGGTTCTTCGTCGGGGAGTTACTGGGCGATCTGGGTGATCTGGTACGCCTGCGGCTGCTGCGCGGTGTGCGGGTGGTCCGGGCCGGCGTACACCTTCAGCTTGCCGATCAGCTTCCGGCTCAGCCGGTTCTTGGGCAGCATGCCCCAGACGGCCAGCTCGACCACCTGGCGCGGGTCCTTCGCCAGCATCTCGCCGGCGGGGATCGACTTCAGGCTGCCGGGGCGGCCGGAGTGGCGGTGGTAGAACTTGTCGGTTCCCTTGCTCCCGCCGAGGGAGATCTTGGACGCGTTGACCACGATGACGAAGTCACCGCCGTCCACGTGCGGGGCGAAGGTCGGCTTGTGCTTGCCGCGCAGCAGGGTCGCCGCCGCGACCGCCAACCGGCCGAGCACGACGTCGCTGGCGTCGATGACGTGCCAGGACCGGGTGATGTCGCCCGGCTTGGGGCTGTAGGTAGACACGGTTGTGCGGCCAGCTTTCGTCTTGAAGGCTCAGGTTGGTGTTCCGTCCGGGCTCCCGCGCTCGCCGAGGCGGGCCCGATCCGACGCAACAGCCGCCAAGGCTACCCGCCCCTTCCAGGACCGGTCAAAGCAAGCGCCCGCGTACGCCGGCGGGGCGGGAGTGGCACGGATCATAGGACGCCCGACTGTCCGCCGTCAGAGCCCCCGCGTAGGTTGTCGCCATGACGGCAGCATCTACGCCCGGCTCCGCCGAGACGCTCACAGTGCGCGACAACCGGACGGGGCGCGAGTTTGAGCTCGCGATCACCGACGGGACCATCCGCGCGGCTGATCTGAAGCAGATCGCCGTGGACGGGGAACCGGGGCTCGCGACGTACGACCCGGGATTCGTCAACACGGCCTCCTGTCGCAGCTCGGTCACGTTCATCGACGGCGACGTCGGCATCCTGGAGTACCGCGGCTACCCGATCGAGCAGCTGGCCGAGCACTCCACCTTCCTCGAGGTGTCCTACCTGCTGCTGAACGGTGAGCTGCCGACCTCCGACCAGCTGGACTCCTGGGTGCACGACATCACCTACCACACCTTCATCCACGAGAACCTCAAGCAGTTCATCGAGGGCTTCCGCTACGACGCACACCCGATGGCCATGCTGATGGCGTCGGTCAGCGCGCTGTCGACCTTCTACCCGACGGCGAACAAGATCTCCGACCCGGAGAACCGGCAGCTGCAGATCACCCGGATGATCGCCAAGATGCCCACCCTCGGCGCCTTCGCGTTCCGCCACCAGCAGGGCAAGCCGTACATCTACCCGGACAACGAGCTCTCCTACACGGCGAACTTCCTCGCCATGCTGTTCAAGATGAGCGAGCCCAAGTACGCGGCCGACGAGCGACTGGTCAAGGCGCTCGAGGTGCTGTTCATCCTGCACGCCGACCACGAGCAGAACTGCTCCACCAACGCCGTGCGCTCGGTCGGCTCGTCGCAGGTCGACCCCTACTCGGCGGTCTCGGCCGGGATCGGCGCGCTGTACGGGCCACTGCACGGTGGCGCCAACGAGGCCGTGCTGGGCATGCTGCGGCGGATCGGCACCACCGACAACATCCCCGGCTTCATCGCCGGGGTGAAGGACGGC
>CAXTVE010000160.1:2849-7172 GCA_964247485.1 uncultured Propionibacteriaceae bacterium | reverse complement strand
ACGTCGATCAGCACCAGGTGGTTGTCGGTGCCGCCGGTGACCAGCCGGGCGCCCCGCCGGATCAGGCCGTCGGCCAGAGTCTGGGCGTTGTCGGCCACGGCAGCCGCGTAGGTGCGGAACGACTCCGTACGCGCCTCGGCCAGCGCGACCGCCTTGGCCGCCATCACGTGACCGAGCGGGCCGCCGAGCACCATCGGGCAGCCGCGGTCGACCGAGGAGGCGTACTCACGCGTGGCCAGCACCATGCCGCCACGGGGACCGCGCAGCGACTTGTGGGTGGTCGTGGTGACCAGGTGGGCGTGCGGCACCGGGTCCTCGTCGCCGGTGAACACCTTGCCCGCCACCAGTCCGGCGAAGTGGGCCATGTCGACCATGAACGTCGCGCCCACCTCGTCGGCGATCTCACGCATCTTCGCGAAGTTGACCCGGCGGGGATAGGCCGAGTAGCCCGCGATCAGGATCAGCGGCCGGAACTCCCGGGCGGCCCAGCGCACCTGCTCGTAGTCGATGAGCTGGGTCGTCGGGTCGGTCCCGTACGACCGCTGGTGGAACATCTTGCCCGAGATGTTGGGCCGGAAGCCGTGGGTGAGGTGACCGCCCGCGTCCAGCGACATGCCCAGCGCTCGCTGGTTGCCGAACTTGTGCCGCAGGGTCTCCCACTCGTCCTCGGTCAGGTCGTTGATGCTCTTCACCCCGCCGTGCTCGGCCAGCGCCGGCGTCTCGATCCGGTGGGCGAGGATCGACCAGAAGGCGACCAGGTTGGCGTCGATCCCGGAGTGGGGCTGGGCGTACGCGTACTCGGCCCCGAACAGCTCACGGGCGTGCTCGGCCGCCAGCGCCTCGACGGTGTCGATGTTCTGGCAGCCAGCGTAGAAGCGGTGCCCGACGGTGCCCTCGGCGTACTTGTCGGAGAGCCAGGTGCCCATGGTGAGCAGCACGGCGGGGGAGGCGTAGTTCTCCGAGGCGATCAGCTTGAGCGAGGACCGCTGGTCGGCCAGCTCGGCCCGGGTGGCGTCAGCGATCCGGGGCTCCACCTGCTCGATCACGCTCAGCGCCGCTCGGTAGGCCTCCGACGCCTGCGCGCTGTAGTCGACGGAGCGATCGGGCGGGGCGAGGGTGTCGGTCACCTGAGGAACTTTACCGCCGGTGCCCGACAGTGCCCGGTCGAATTCCGGGGGCTGGGTCCCGTCGGCCCTGAGGTCTCGACCGGCGGCAGATACTGGGCGGTGGCGCCGGACGCAACACAGGAGCGGTCGCGGCCCCGGGGGGTTACCATGGGAGGCGTGGGTATGGCACACCTGCTCCTTCCCGGGCCGCGCTGAGACGAGCTTCCGGCGCGGCGACCCCTCCTGCGCGAGGGGTTTTTTCATGCCCACGACGACACCACGAGGACTTTCATGACCGACGAGCCGGTGGAGACCCCCCCGCACCGCTACACCGCCGCGCTGGCGAGTGAGATCGAGCTGCGCTGGCAGGACCGGTGGGAGACCGAGGGCACCTTCCACACGCCCAACCCCACCGGCGACCTGGACGGCCCGCATGGTGAGGGCGCCACCACCGAGGGCCTGGTCGACCGAGCGAAGGTGTTCGTGCTGGACATGTTTCCCTACCCGTCCGGGTCGGGCCTGCACGTCGGCCACCCCCTGGGCTACATCGGGACCGACGTGCACGCCCGGTTCCTGCGGATGACCGGGCACAACGTGCTGCACGCGATGGGCTACGACGCGTTCGGCCTGCCCGCCGAGCAGTACGCGGTGCAGACCGGCCAGCACCCGCGCACCACCACCGAGCACAACGTGGAGACCTACCGCGCCCAGCTGCACCGGCTGGGCATGGGCTACGACCGGCGGCGCAGTGTCGCCACCACCGACGTCGACTTCTACCGCTGGACGCAGTGGATCTTCCTGCGGATTTTCAACGCCTGGTTCGACCCGGACCAGCGGCGGGCCCGGCCGATCGCCGACCTGGAGGCCGAGCTGGCGGCGGGCACCCGGCCGACCCCCGACGGCCGTCCGTGGGCCGAGCTGTCCGAGGCCGAGCAGCGCGACGTGGTCGACGGGAGCCGGCTGACCTACACCGACGAGGCGCCGGTCAACTGGTGCCCCGGACTGGGTACGGTGCTGGCCAACGAGGAGGTCACCGCCGACGGCCGGAGCGACCGGGGCAACTTCCCGGTGTTCACCCGCACCCTGCGCCAGTGGAAGATGCGGATCACCGCGTACGCCGACCGTCTGCTGGACGACCTGGACCGGGTCGACTGGCCGGACTCGGTCAAGACGATGCAGCGCAACTGGATCGGCCGGTCGACCGGCGCCACCGTCCACTTCGCCACCGGGGCGGGTCCGCTGAGCGTGTTCACCACCCGCCCGGACACAGTGTTCGGGGCGACCTTCATGGTGCTGGCCCCCGAGCACCCGCTGGCCGACGCCCTGGCGCCCGAAGCCTGGCCGGAGGGCACCGGCGAGGAGTGGACCGGCGGTCACGAGACGCCCGCGGCGGCCCTGGCCGCGTACCGGGAGCAGGCGGCTGCCGCCACCGAGGCCGACCGGACCGCCGAGGAGCGGACCAAGACCGGCGTCTTCACCGGCGGCTACGCGACCAACCCCGCGACCGGCGGAGCGATCCCGGTGTTCGTCGCCGACTACGTGCTGATGGGCTACGGGACCGGCGCGATCATGGCCGTGCCCGGGCAGGACCAGCGCGACTGGGACTTCGCCAGCGCGTACGGGCTGCCGGTGGTCCGCACCGTCGCCCCGCCGGTCGACTTCGCGGGCGAGGCGTTCACCGGCGCCGGCCCGGCGATCAACTCGGCCAACGACGAGGTCAGCCTGAACGGGCTGGCGGTGGAGCACGCCAAGGCCCGGATCATCGGCTGGCTGGAGAGCACCGGCCAGGGCCACGGCACCGTGAACTACAAGCTGCGGGACTGGCTGTTCAGCCGGCAGCGCTACTGGGGCGAGCCGTTCCCGATCGTCTACGACGAGGCCGGCCGACCGGTCGCCCTGCCGGACGCGATGCTGCCGCTGGAGCTGCCGGAGGTCGAGGACTACTCGCCGCGCACCTTCGACCCCGACGACGCCGAGAGCGAGCCGGAGCCGCCGCTGGGCCGGGCGACCGAGTGGGCGAGCGTCGAGCTGGACCTGGGCGACGGGTCCAAGCGCTACCGGCGCGACCTGAACGTGATGCCGCAGTGGGCCGGGTCCTGCTGGTACGAGATCCGCTACACCGACCCGACCAACGCCGACCGGATCGCCGGCCGCGAGGTCGAGCGCTACTGGATGGGGCCGCGGGACGGCGGCGACGGTCTCACGGGCGACCCGGGTGGGGTCGACCTGTACGTCGGCGGCGTCGAGCACGCGGTGCTGCACCTGCTGTACGCGCGGTTCTGGCACAAGGTGCTGTTCGACCTGGGTGAGGTGTCGAGCTCCGAGCCGTTCCGGAAGCTGTTCAACCAGGGCTACGTGCAGGCGTACGCCTACCGCGACCACCGCGGCATCGTGGTGCCGGCGACCGAGGTCGTCGACGACGGGGCGGGGAACTACACCTGGCAGGGCGAGCCCGTACGCCGCGAGGCCGGCAAGATGGGCAAGAGCCTGAAGAACGTCGTCACCCCGGACGAGATCTGCGAACAGTACGGGGCGGACACGTTCCGGCTGTACGAGATGAGCACCGGGCCGCTGGACGCCGACCGGCCGTGGGAGACCCGGGCCGTCGTCGGGTCGCAGCGGTTCCTGCAGCGGATGTGGCGGCTGGTTGTCGACGAGCAGACCGGGGAGCTGGTGGTCGAGGACCAGCCGGCGCTGGATGCTCCCGACGGGCAGGTCGACGCGGCGACGCTGAGCCTGCTGCACCGGACCATCGACCGGGTCACCGCCGACTACCAGGCGCTGCGGTTCAACACCGCGGTGGCCCGGCTGACCGAGCTGAACAACCGGCTGACCCAGCTGGCTGCCTCGGGCCCGCTGCCGCGGAGCCTGGTGGAGCCGATGCTGCTGCTGGCCGCGCCGCTGGTGCCGCACGTGGCCGAGGAGCTGTGGGCCCGGCTGGGGCACAGCGAGTCACTGGCGTACTCGCCGTTCCCGGTCGCCGACCCGGCGCGGATGACGGCGGAGACGGTGCTGTACCCGGTGCAGGTCAACGGCAAGCTGCGCGGCAAGATCGAGGTGCCGGCGGACGCCGAGACCGACGCGATCGAGGCCGCAGCGTTGGACCGGGTGGCGGCGAACCTGGACGGGCGGGTGCCCAAGCGGGTGATCGTGGTGCCCGGCCGGATCGTCACCGTTGTGGTCTAGGTGCTCTACGGCCGAGTTGTCAGGCGTGGAA
>CAXTVE010000160.1:1292-2839 GCA_964247485.1 uncultured Propionibacteriaceae bacterium | reverse complement strand
GGCGACCTCAACGCCTGACCACTCGGTGGGGTAAGAAGGTCCAGTGCGCCTAGCCACCTGGAACGTCAACTCGGCCAAGGTCCGGGAGCCGCGGCTGCTCGGCTGGCTGGACCAGCGGGAGCCGGACGTGGTGTGCCTGCAGGAGACCAAGCTCTCCGACGCGGAGTTCGCGGCCCAGTTCGACGCCCCGCTGGCCGATCGCGGGTACGAGGTCGCGCACTTCGGCCAGGGCCGCTGGAACGGGGTCGCCCTGCTGTCCCGGGCCGGGCTGACCGACGTGGTCCGCGCGTTCCCGGGCGTGCCGCACTTCCCTGACGACGCCCCCGAGCCGGAGGCGCGGGCGCTGACCGCGACCTGCGGGGGGCTGCGGGTGACCTCGGTCTACGTGCCGAACGGGCGTACGCCGGACGATCCGCACTACGCGTACAAGCTGCGCTGGCTCGAGGGGCTGCACGAGGCCGTGGCCGCCGGGGACGTGGCCGAGTCCGTGGTCTGCGGGGACATGAACATCGCACCGGAGGATCTCGACCTCTACGACCCGGAGGCCTACATCGGGTCGACCCACGTCACGGTGCCGGAGCGGGACGCGCTGCGCGAGCTCGAGGCGGCTGGGCTGGTGGACGTCGTCCGCCACCGGTGGCCGGACCAGGAGCGGCTCTTCACCTACTGGGACTACCGCGCCGGGATGTTCCACCAGGACCTGGGGATGCGTATCGACCTGGTCCTGGCGGGCTCGTCCGTCGCCGACCGGGTGGCCGCGGCCTGGGTGGACCGCTACGCCCGCAAGGGCAGTGGCCCGAGTGTCCACGCCCCGGTGATGGTTGACCTCGACGAGGCCCCCGACGGCGACATCGGCCCCGTGGTGCCCCCGGCCAGCGCCCCCGCCAAGGGCCGCCGGGTCAAGCGCCCCGTCTGAGGCCGTCGACCCGGCCGGCGGGACCTACGGTGGGGGCGTGTACCTGGAGAATCTCGTCATCGACGCGGTCGAGCCGCAGCGGCTGGGCCGGTTCTGGGAGGCGGCGCTCGGCGGAGAGCGGCTGACCGACGAGACCGATGCCTTCGAGACGCGGCTCACCGTCGAGGGGGGTCCGGTGCTCGACCTGTGCTTCCAGCGCGTCCCCGAGCCAGCCTCGGAGCCGCCGAGACTCCACCTGGACCTCTTCGGCGGACCCCGCCAGCGGCAGCAGGTCGAGCGGCTGCTCGGGCTGGGCGCCCGGCACCTCGACATCGGTCAGCAGGACGTGCCGTGGGTGGTGCTCGCCGATCCGGAGGGCAACCCGTGCTGCGTCATGGAGGATCGAGCGGTGTACGCCGACACCGGGCCCATCGCGGCGCTCCCGCTCGACTGTGCCGACCCGGACCGGGACGCGGACTTCTGGTCCTGGCTGACCGGCTGGACCGACGCGTCCGGTGTCGCGCCCCGATCCCTGCGCCATCCGTCGTGGCGTGGTCCGCTGCTCGAGCTGTGCCCGGAGCCCACCCCGAAGGGGACGGCCAAGAACCGGCTGCACCTCGACCTCCGCCTCGAGGCTGCCGACGATCCCGAC
>CAXTVE010000160.1:0-1282 GCA_964247485.1 uncultured Propionibacteriaceae bacterium | reverse complement strand
CAACGAGTTCTGCGTGCTGCCGGCGCGGTCGTGAGGACCAGCTGCCCTCGACCGCTCAGGCCGTGCGTCTTCGGCGGCTGATCTCGTAGAGGGCGACGCCGGCCGCGACGCCGGCGTTGAGGGACTCCACCTCGCCGGGGATCGGGATCGCGGCGATGGTGTCGCAGGCCTCGCGGACCAGCCGGGACAGGCCCGAGTCCTCGCTGCCCACCACCAGCAGCACCGGCCCGCTCGCCTCGGTCGCGGTGCCGATCTCGGTGTCGGCCCGGCCGTCCAGGCCGATCAGGTGCAGCCCGGCGTCGGCGTACGCGCGCAGGGTCCGGTTGAGGTTGGTCGCCCGGGCGATCGGGAGCCGGGCCGCCGCACCGGCTGAGGTCTTCCAGGCCGCGGCGGTCATGCCGGCCGCCCGTCGCTCCGGGATGAGCACGCCGTGGGCGCCGAAGGCGGCCGCCGAGCGGACGATGGCGCCGAGGTTGCGCGGGTCCATCACCCCGTCCAGGGCCACGATCAGGGCGGGCGTCGACGCGTCCAGGGCGCTGGCCAGCAGGTCGTCGGGGTGGGCATAGGTGTAGGTGGGCAGCTGCAGCGCGACCCCCTGGTGCACCGCCCCGGCGGTCATCCGGTCGAGCTCGACCCGGGTGACCTCGAGCAGCGGGGTGCTGCGGTCGGCGGCCAGCTTGAAGATGTCGCGGAGTCGATCGTCGCGTTCGGCACCCTCGGCGACGTACGCCGCCTTGGTCGGGATCTCCGCGGTCAGCGCCTCCAGCACCGCGTTGCGGCCGACCACCCACTCCGGGCCCGACCCCGGCTTACCGGTGCGCGGACCATCGGTCCGGCCACCGGGCCGTGTCCCTGCCGTCGCGGTCTTCCGCGCCTTGTGGGCCGCGTGGTAGGGCCGGTCCTCGGCCTTCGGCGTCGGACCCCGGCCCTCGAGTCCCCGCCGGACCCGGCCGCCGGACCCGGCGGTGTTGCCCTTGCCCTTGCGCTTGATCGCGCCCTTGCGCTGGCTGTTTCCGGGCATCAGCCCACCTTCCATCGGGGCCCGGCCGGGGTGTCGGAGACCTCGACGCCGAGACCGGCCAGAGAGTCCCGGATCGCGTCGGCGGCGTCGAAGTCACGGCGGGCCCGGGCGGCCTGCCGTTGGTTCAGCAGCTCGCCGACCAGGCCGTCGACGACCTCCTCGAGCTTGACGTCGGACCGGGGATCGGCCCAGACCGGACTGTCGGTGTTGAGCCCCAGGACCTGCAGCATGCCGTTGACCTCCGCCAACCGTGCGACGACG
>CAXTVE010000159.1:947-7188 GCA_964247485.1 uncultured Propionibacteriaceae bacterium | reverse complement strand
GTCCCGGGCTGCTCGCCCGGTCGCGGCCCGGACCGTTGCCGTCCGTGCTGGCCCATGCCGGCCGGCTGCTGGACGACTGGGAGGCCTTTGCGACCCCGCCCCGGGGGCTGGTGCTGTACCCAGCACGGGGGGCGACGCCCGCTTGAACCCCGTCAGCATGCCGGGGCGCTCACCCCAGCCCGCGGAGGAACGCCAGCCGCCAGTCGGCGTGGTCGCCCGCCCCGCGGTACACCGGACCGCCCTCGAGCTCGACCCGCTCCGGGCCGCGCGCGTAGCCGACCCGGCGCCCCTCCGGCTGCGCGCCGATGCCGGCCCGACCCTCGGGTCCCAGCACCGATCCCCGCTCCCCGGTCCCGACGAACAGGTCGCGCTCGGCGTACTCCGCGGCGGATCGTCGCCGGAGGGCCGTGGCCGAGCGGCTGGTGAGGCGTAAGGCCGTCGCCGTCGCCCGGTCCGACCAGAGGCCGAGGAAGACCGGCTCGCCGGTGCGGCTGCCGTGGACCACCCGGCGGCCGATGTGCAGGCCGGACCGCTGTCCGACGAGGCGGTGCTGCGTCCGGTCGAGGTAGAGCACCAGCACGCCCGCCGGGTCGCAGCCCCAGCGGGCGCCGGCGGGGTGGTTGGGCCGCTCCAGCGTGCCGTCGGGCTGCAGGATAACCGTGACTGACACCGGCCCGGGCGCCATGAGGTAGCCGCGGGTCGGGCGGGTGATGTCGGCCGGGTCGAAGGCGGCCGACGCATCGAGGAAGTCGAGGTAGCGGCGGTGCCCGGCGGGATCGGCCGCTGCCCACGCCGTGAAGTGGTCGCCGCCCAGCTCCAGCACCTGCTCCGGCCGATAGCGGTCGGCCCAGGGCAGTGTCTGCTGCCACACCAGCCAGTGGAACTTGCCGACCCGGACCAGAGCCCGGTCCGGCGCCGCCGGCCGGTCGCACTGCCGACAGCGCTCGTCGCCCAGCCGCAGATGCCGGACGTCGCGGGGGCAGGCCTGGTAGTCGACCCACTCGCCGGCCCCCACGCCACGATTCTAGGAGCCCTCACCGCCCCGCACCTGGGCTGGCTCTACGCCGCTTGGTGGTGCTTCACCCCGGTGGCAGGCGGCGTGAGCACCAGCAACGACGGTGACCTAAGTTCCTGCAGCCGGGGGTGGTCACCGGACCCGGCGGATGCTGACCTCGCCGGCGGCGGTGGAGGGGTCGACGACCCGGCCGGACTGGATCATCTCGATCTCGCCGGCGGCGACCAGCCGGCGGGCGGCCCGGCGCCAGATCTCGGTGTGCTGCGCGTCGGGGGTGACCGCCGACAGCGAGGTGGCCCCGGCGCTGTGCTGCACCGCATGGCGGATCGACGCCTCGGCCCGCCGGTCCGCCTCGTTGATGCCGCGGCGGCGGCAGCCCACGCTGCAGTAGACGACCTGGTCCCAGGTGCGCTCCCACTTCTTGCGCCACTCGATCCGCCGTCCGCACGACCGGCAGACCTTGTCCTCGGTGACCCGGGCCTTCACCCGACGTCGAGCCCGAGCCGGGCGATCAGGTCCGCATAACGCTCCCGGCCGGCCGTGACCACCCGGGGCCGCTCGGCGTACCAGGCCAGCTGTGCGGCGCGTACGTCGTCGCTGGTCCAGGTCTGTCCGCCGTGGGTCCAGTCCTCCCGGGCGTCCTCGGTCGGCAGGTCCAGCGCCGCCAGCACCCGGGCCTCCCGCGGGGCCAGCGTCGTGCCCAGCAGCGTACGGCCCGGGTCGTTCGGTTGGGCCGGTGACCCGAGCTGCTCCAGGATCCGGGCGGCGAGGGCCAGCAGGACCGGGTTGCCGGGGTGGTTGAGCGTGTGCATGGCCCCGGCGCCCTGCTCCATCAGCAGGTCGCTCACTGCCACGTCGGTGCCCTTCTGCTCGCGCCGCCGCAGCTCCGCCAGCCCCTCCTCGGCCACGGCGCGGAAGGTCTCCGCCGGCACCTCGACGTCCCACGGTCCGTCCCCGCCCCGCGCCGCCTGGGCCAGCGTGCGCAGGTCGTGGTACGGCACCACCGGCGGGTCGGCGGACGGCTCGTCGGGGTCGCGGACGATCGCCGAGAACGGCTCCAGCCCGCTCCAGCGGACGACCGGCCAGCGCAGCACCCGCCCGTCGGGCGGCATTCCCGCGGCCACGTCGTCGGTGCCGATGGGCAGGTCCCGGTAAGAGGTGCGGATCGGCTGCGAGAGCAGGACGTCGGTCTCGGCAGCCAACCGCTGCACGTGGGGCACGTCGCTGTCGACCAGCTCGTGCACCGGGGGTACGCGTACCGTCCGGAACGCCGAGCTGGGGACGGTGTCCAGCACCACCCGCAGCGCCTCGGCCTGGCAGTTGCCCCACACCACCAGCAGCGGGCGGTCGTCCCCGTCGGGCTCCGCCACCCCGTAGAACCCGCCGTAGTGGCGGGTTCGGCCGTCGATCTCCGTCATCCGCACACCCACCCCGAGAGAAGGAACGATCAGCCGGTCGTGGCCGGGCCCGGCACGCAGATCACCGGCACGGAGGTGTTCAGCAGCACCGCCTGCGCGGTGCTGCCGGTGATCAGCTTGCCGACCGCGGTCCGTTTCCGGATGCCGATCACCAGCAGGTCCGCGCCGATCTCCTCGGCGGTGCCCAGGATGGCGTCGGTGGCGGTCAGACCGTCATTCGGCCGGCGGACCTCGAAGTCCAGGCCGGCGGCGGTCAGCTCGGTCTCGACGGCGTCGATGTCCTGGGCCGTGGCGTACACCGGATCGGAGTAGTCGCCGTTCTTGCCGGTGTTCAGCACGGTCAGGTGCGCGTCGACGAGCTTGGCATGTCCCTCGGCGAAGTCCAGCGCCGCGACACCCTCCGGTGTCGGGGTGTAGCCGACCAGGATCTTCATGACGCCAGCCTAGGGGACGGCCTGCCCCGGAACGAGTCTTCGGTTCCGGGTTGTTTGAGATAAAGTCGACCGGTCCGCCCGCGACAAGTGAGTTCTACTTCTGCACGGGGCGGTCTACCCAGGATCTGAGGGAGGCACGGAGTTGCTCGCCGCGTTCGCCAACGCGTTCCGGACACCGGACCTACGCAAGAAGATCTTCTTCACGCTGGGGATCCTGGCCGTCTTCCGGCTGGGTTCGATCATCCCCACGCCCAACGTCAACGTGAAGCAGGTCGACTTCTGCCTCACCCAGGCCACCTCGGGTGAGCAGCAGGGTCTCTACTCCCTGATCAACCTCTTCTCCGGTGGCGCGCTGCTGCAGCTGGCCATCTTCGCGCTGGGCATCATGCCCTACATCACCGCGAGCATCATCCTGCAGCTGCTGACGGTGGTGATCCCCCGGCTGGAGGCCCTGAAGAAGGAGGGTCAGGCCGGGCAGCAGAAGATCACCCAGTACACCCGCTACCTGACCCTGGTGCTGGCCGTGCTCAACGCCACCGCCTTCGTCACCGTCGCGGTCAACGACCGGCTGTTCACCGGGTGCACCGGGCTGGTCTACAGCCAGCAGATCTTCCCGGTCGTGGTGATGATCCTGACCATGACCGCCGGCACCAGCATCATCATGTGGATGGGTGAGCTGATCACCGAGCGCGGCGTCGGCAACGGCATGTCGGTGCTCATCTTCACCCAGATCGCGGCCACCTTCCCGAGCGCGCTGTGGAGCCTCAAGGTGGCCCGGCCGGGTTCGCAGGGCTGGGTCGTGTTCCTGCTGGTCATCGCCCTCGGACTCGTCGTGATGGCCGGCGTCATCTTCGTCGAGCAGTCGCAGCGCCGGATCCCGGTCCAGTACGCCAAGCGGATGGTCGGGCGGCGGATGTTCGGCGGGACCACCACGTACATCCCGATCAAGGTCAACCAGGCCGGCGTCATCCCGGTCATCTTCGCGTCGTCCCTGCTCTACCTCCCGGCGTTGTACGCGCAGTTCCAGCCGGACACCGCGTTCTCCCGGTGGATCTCGGCCAACTTCATCAAGGGTGACCATCCCCTCTACATGGCCGCGTTCTTCCTGCTGATCGTGTTCTTCGCCTACTTCTACGTCGCCATCACCTTCAACCCGGAGGAGGTCGCCGACAACATGAAGAAGTACGGCGGCTTCATCCCCGGCATCCGGGCCGGCAAACCGACCGAGGACTACCTCGGGTTCGTACTGTCCCGGCTCACCTTCCCCGGCGCGCTCTACCTCGGCCTGATCGCCCTGCTGCCGTCCGTCGCCTTCATCCTGCTCAGGGCCAACCAGAACTTCCCCTTCGGCGGCACCTCGATCCTCATCATCGTGGGCGTCGGCCTCGACACCGTGAAGCAGATCGAGTCCCAGCTCCAGCAACGCAACTACGAGGGGTTCTTGCGATGAGACTGCTGATCATGGGTCCGCCGGGGGCGGGCAAGGGAACGCAGGCCGGACTCATCGCCGAGCACTACCAGATCCCCGCCATCTCGACCGGGGACATCTTCCGGGCCATGAAGACCGCGGACACCCCG
The DNA here is from genome assembly GCA_964247485.1 of uncultured Propionibacteriaceae bacterium. Taxonomy (GTDB): domain Bacteria; phylum Actinomycetota; class Actinomycetes; order Propionibacteriales; family Propionibacteriaceae; genus Microlunatus. Next base: position 2,743 of record CAXTVE010000159.1, on the reverse strand, counting down.
CTGGCCCACCAGGTGCGGGCCATCATGGACTCCGGCGGCTACGTCAGCGACGAGATCACCAACGCCATCGTCTCCGCCCGGCTGACCGAGCCGGACTGCGAGCGGGGCTTCCTGCTCGACGGCTACCCGCGGACCCTGGCCCAGGTCGAGACCCTGGACGCCGACCTGGAGGGGCACGGCCGGCCCCTGGACGCGGTGGTCTCGCTGCTCGCCGACGTCGAGGAGGTCGTGCTCCGGCTGCTCAAGCGGGCCGAGATCGAGGGCCGATCCGACGACAACGAGGACACCATCCGGGTCCGGCTGCAGGTCTACGCCGAGCAGACCGCTCCGCTGCTCGACGTCTACCGCGAGCGCGGCATCCTGGTCGAGGTCGACGGGCTCGGCCCGATCGACGAGGTGTCGGACCGGCTGTTCGACGCTCTCGACAAGGTCGCCCCCGCCACTGCGTGAAGGGCTCGGTGCGCTACCCCGCATCGCGTCGCGGTGAGGTCGTCGAGATGCGGCACGGCCAGTCCGTCGCCGATCCGTACCGCTGGCTGGAGGACCCGGACGCACCGGAGACCGTCGCCTGGGTCGCCGCTCAGAACGCGGTCACCGAGGCCCACCTCGCTGAGCTGCCCGAGCGGGCGTGGTTCCGGGCCGCGATGGACCGGGTGGTACGCCGCCCGCGGGCCGGGGTGCCGTACGCCCGGGGTGGGCGTTACGTCGTCACGCGGAACGACGGCACCCAGGACCAGGACGTCTGGTTCGTCGGCGACTCACTGGAGGAGCTCAGGTCCGGCGGGCGGGTGCTGATCGACCCGAACACCCTGAGTGCCGACGGCACCCGCGCGCTGACCAGCTTCACGGTCACCGGCGACGGGACCCGGGCCGCGTACGGGCTCAGCGACGCGGGCAGCGACTGGGCGACCTTCGTCCTGCTCGACCTGGCCACCGGGGCGGAGATCACCGACGTCGCGGTGACGACCAAGTTCTCCGCCGCCGCCTGGCTGCCGGACGGCCGCTCCTACGCGTACACCCACTTCGCCGCCGGCGCCGGGTCCGACGGCACCGAGACCCATCCGCTGCCCCGGCCGACCCTGCGGGTCCACCGGGTGGGCGAGCCGGCCGACGCCGACCAGGACGTGCTGGCCTTCCCCGACGACGACGCACTGATGATGTTCGCCGACACCACGGACGACGACCGGTTCCTCGTGGTCTCCATCGTGGCCGGCACCGACCCGCGGAACCGGGTCTGGCTCTACCCGCTCGAGACCGGGGCTGACGGCCGCAGCCGGCTGGGGCCGGTGGTCAAGCTGGTGGACGAGCCGGTCGCCGAGTGCAGCGTGGTGACCAGTGACGGTCGCAGGGTCGTGCTGCAGACCGACCTGGACGCCGAGCGGGGCCGGCTGGTCACCCTCGACCTGGACCGGCTGGGAACGACCGGCCGCGCCGACTGGGTGGAGCTGGTGCCGGAGCGGGCGGACACCCTGCTCACGGTCCGGGCGGTCCGGGACGGCTTCGTCGCCGCCTATCTGGCCGACGCGCAGCCGGAGCTCCGGCGCTTCGACCGGTCCGGCCGCGACCTCGGCGTGGTGCCGCTCACCGGCGGGTCGCTGGTCGGGCTGAACGGGCACCCGGGCAGCAGCGAGTGCTTCGTCGGGCTGTCCTCGGTCACCGCGCCGACGCAGAGCTGGCGCCTCGACACCGCGACCGGGGAGCTGACGGCGCTGCCGGACCCGGATGCGTGGAGCGCGAGCGACGACCGGGCAGCGGGGGGCGTGGCGGGTCGTCCCCCCACACGACTGGTGCCGACG
>CAXTVE010000159.1:0-937 GCA_964247485.1 uncultured Propionibacteriaceae bacterium | reverse complement strand
GCACCGACGGCCCCCGGGTGCCGTACTTCCTGGTCACCCCGGCGGACGACGACCTCGCCGAGCCCCGGCCGACCCTGCTCTACGGCTACGGCGGCTTCAAGGTCCCGGTCTCGGCCGACTACCGGTCCGGCTGGTCGGGCTGGCTGGCCGCCGGTGGCCGGCTGGCGATCGCCAACCTGCGCGGCGGCGGCGAGTTCGGCACGGCCTGGCACGAGGCCGGGCGGCTGGCGAACAAGCAGAACGTCTTCGACGACCTCATCGCCGTCGCCGAGCAGCTGAGCGCCACCGGGGTGACCACCCCGGCGCAGCTGGCCCTGCACGGTCGCAGCAACGGCGGCCTGCTGGTCGGCGCCGTGCTGACGGCTCGGCCGGACCTGGCCGCGGTCGCCCTGCCGGCCGTCGGGGTGCTGGACATGCTGCGCTTCCACCTGTTCACCGTGGGCGCGGCCTGGATCTCCGACTACGGCGACCCGGACGACGGGGCCGACTTCGCCGTGCTGCGGGCCTACTCGCCGCTGCACAACGTCCGCCCGGGCACCGCGTACCCGGCGACCCTGGTGCTCACCGGCGACCACGACGACCGCGTGGTGCCGCTGCACAGCCACAAGTTCACCGCCGCGCTGCAGCACGCCCAGATCGGCGCCGCGCCGGTGCTGACCCGGATCGAGACCGCCGCCGGTCACGGGGCCGGCCGCCCCGCCCACCTCGAGGCGGCCGAGTGGGCCGACCTGCTGGCCTTCGCGGCCGCCCACACCGGCCTGCACCCGCCTGCGGATGTCGGCGGGGGCGAGTAGCGTCTCCGGCATGACGGTCGCGCTGGACGAGGACGTCTTCACCGAGCAGGTGGAGCCGCTGCGCCGAGAGCTGACGGCGCACTGCTATCGGATGATGGGCTCGGTGCACGAGGCCGAGGACCTGGTGCAGGAGACGTACCTGC
>CAXTVE010000158.1:0-7240 GCA_964247485.1 uncultured Propionibacteriaceae bacterium | reverse complement strand
GGCGCCCCCCCCCCGGGCCGGCGCCGCCCCCCCCCCCCTACCCCGCGGGCACCTGGGGGCGCCCCTAGTAGGTGGTGGTGGGGGTGAGCAGGCCGGCGGTCTGGGCCTTGGCGGCGGCGAAACGGGCCTGGGCGTCGGCCCAGTTCGTCACGTTCCACCAGGCCTTGACGTAGTCGGCCTTGACGTTCTTGTAGTCCAGGTAGAAGGCGTGCTCCCACATGTCCAGCAGCACGATCGGGATCTGGGCCAGCGGCAGGTTGGCCTGCTGGTCGTAGAGCTGCACGATGTTCAGCCGCGCACCCAGGCTGTCCCACACCAGGATCGACCAGCCGGAGCCCTGGATCGCGTTGGCGTTGGCCTCGAAGTGCGCGCGGAACTTGTCGAAGCTGCCGAAGAACTCATCGATCGCCGCCCCCAGCTCGCCGTCCGGCTTGTCGCCGCCGTCGGGGGACAGGTTCGGCCAGAACACCGAGTGGTTGATGTGCCCGCCGAGGTGGAAGGCCAGGCTCTTCTCCAGGCCGTTGATCGGGCCGAAGGCGTCGTTGTCCCGGGCGGCCGCCAGCTGCTCCAGCGCGGTGTTGACCCCCGTGACGTACGCGGCATGGTGCTTGTCGTGGTGCAGTTCCATGATCTGGCCGGAGATGTGCGGGGCCAGCGCACCGTAGTCGTAGGGAAGGTCCGGAAGCACGTACGCCGCCATGGGCAATCCTCGCTGCTCGCCGAACGCGCTCGTCGCGTCCGTAGGTCTCCTCGCATCCTAGGGAGGGCTGCGAGACTGGCTGCCATGCCCCCCGCCCTCGAGCTGCGCGGCCTGACCAAGTCGTTCAGGGCCAAGCGCGCGGTGGACGCACTCGACCTGACGGTGCCGGCGGGCTCGATGTTCGGTCTGGTCGGCCCGAACGGTGCCGGCAAGACCACCACGCTGTCGATGGCGACCGGACTGCTCCGTCCCGATGCGGGCACCGCGTCGGTGCTCGGGCACGACGTCTGGTCGGACCCCGCCGCGGCCAAGGCGCTGCTGGGGGTGCTGCCCGACGGGCTGCGGCTATTCGACCGGTTGAGTGGTGCGGAGCTGCTGCACTACGTCGGCCTGCTGCGCCGGGTGCCGCCGACCGACATCGCCATCCGTTCGGCCGAGCTGCTCGAGGCCCTCAGCCTCGCCGCCGACCAGCACACCCTGGTCGTGGAGTACTCCGCCGGAATGACCAAGAAGATCGGCTTGGCCTGCGCGTTGATCTCGGCGCCGCGGCTGCTGATCCTGGATGAGCCGTTCGAGGCCGTCGACCCGGTGTCCGGGGAGGGCATCCGGTCGATCCTGCGCAACTACGTCCGCGGTGGCGGGACCGTCGTGATGTCCAGCCACGTGATGGAGCTGGTCGAGAGTTTGTGCGACGAGCTCGCCGTGGTCGCCCAGGGCCAGGTGCTGGCGGCGGGCACGCTCGACGACGTCCGCGCGGGCTCGACCCTGCAGCAGCGGTTCCTGTCGCTGGTGGGCTTCACGGAGGCCGAGGAGGGGTCGCTCGCGTGGTTGCGCTCCTCGTCCGGCTGAAGCTGCGGCTGCTCCGCAACAGCCTGCGGCGCAGCGTCTGGCGCACCGTCGGCCTGATCATCGCCGGTGTGTACGGGCTCGGTCTGGTCGCGTTCGCGATCGCCGGGCTGGTCGCCCTGCGCTGGACCTCGTACGCGGTCACCGCCGACGTCACCGTCGTCGGGTTCGCCGGGCTGTCCCTCGGCTGGCTGACCTTGTCGGTGCTGGTCTTCGGGGTCGACGAGACCGTGGACCCGGCCCGGTTCGCCCTGCTGCCGGTGCGGGCCCGGGAACTGCTGCCGGGCCTGCTGGCCGGCGCCCTGGTCGGGGTGCCGGGCGTCGCCACCGTGCTGGCCGGCCTCGGACTGGTGATCACCTGGGCCCGCTCGGTGCCGCTCACCGTGGCCGCGCTGGTCGCGGGGGCCCTCGGAGTGGTGACCTGTGTACTGCTGGCCCGGGTCACCACGGCCGCCCTGGCCGCGGTGCTGTCGTCCCGCCGTTTCCGCGACCTGGTGGTGCTCGGCTTCGTGCTGCTCAGCCTGGGGTTCGCCCTCGGCAGCAATGTGCTGGCCCAGTTCGCCGACACCGACCCGGCTGCGCTGCTGGCCGGGTTGGGCACCCTCGCCCGGGTCGCCGGCTGGTCGCCCTTCGGCTGGGCGTGGTCGTTGCCGGCCGACGTGGCCCGGGGGGAGTGGCCGGTCGCCGGGCTGCACCTGCTGCTGGCTGCCGGTCTGGTCGCCGCGCTGTGGCGGGCCTGGGCGTACGTGCTCGACCGGCGGCTCACCTCGCCGATCGAGTCGGCCGGCGAGGCCCGTGGGGTGCGCGGGTCGAGCTGGGTCGACCGCCTCTTCCCGGCCACCCCGGCAGGCGGGGTGGCGGCGCGAACGCTCCGCTACTGGCGCCGTGACCCCCGCTACCTGGCCGGCGTCGCCGGGTTCCTCATTGGACCGGTCATCCTGGTCGCGCTGCCGCTGATCAACCCCGACGTCGAAGGGCTGCTGGCGCTGTCCGGCCCCTGCCTGGTCAGTGCGCTGCTCGGGCTCAGCCTGGCCCAGGACCTGTCCTACGACGGGACGGCCCTCTGGCTGCACATCGGCTCCGGCCTGCGCGGCGCCGACGACCGGGCCGGGCGCGCCTGGTCGGCGCTGGTGGTCTTCCTGCCGTTGACCCTGCTGCTGCTGGTCGCCGCTCTGGCGGTCAGCCGGCGGTGGGACCTGTTCCTGCCGGTGACCGGGCTGACCCTGGGGACCGCCCTGATGGGGCTCGGTGTCGGGTCGGTGGTCGGCGCGCTCTGGCAGTGGCCCGCGCCGCCGCCGGGGGCCAACCCGTTCGCGGGCAGCAACGCCGGCGGGCTGCCATCGCTGCTGTCGGTGACCGTGACGTCGCTGGGCACCCTGCTGGTCAGCCTGCCCACCATCGGCCTGGTGGTCTGGTCGCTCTTCACCCCCTGGGTCGGGGTGCTGGCGCTCGTCGTCGGTCTGGTCTCGGGTGCGATGGTGCTGAGGGTCGGCATCGCCTGGGGCGGCCGGTTGCTCGAACGCCGCTGGCCCGAGACCCTGCAGGCCGTCTCCGAGGGCGCCGGCTGACGCGCTGCCGGTTCTCCTCAGGAGGGGCCGCGCACCATCAGGACCCGAAAGCCTTTGCCGGACGCGGCGCGCTCGACCGCGTAGCCCTGCTCCGTCAGCCAGCGCCCCAGGGTGTCGGCCCCGAAGTTCTTGGCCACGACGAGCCGGGCCACGCCGGTGGGGGCGAGCCGGGCCAGCCAGGTGAGCAGCAGGTCGTGCAGGGCCTGCTTGCCGATCCGGATCGGCGGGTTGGACCAGATCTCGTCGTAGCGGGTCTCGGGATCCGCCTGATCGGGCCGCAGCACCCGGACCCGGACGGCCAGCCCGAGCGCGGTGGCGTTGTCCCGGCACAGGGCCAGGGCCCGCTCGTTGACGTCCACCGCATCGACCACCGCGTCCGGACAGGCGAGACCGATGGCCAGCGCGATCGGCCCGTAGCCGCAGCCGAGGTCGAGCACCCGGGGCGACCCGACGGGCGGCGGCGACTCCCGCAGCAGCACCGCCGTACCCCGGTCGAGTCCGCTCCCGGCGAACACCCCGCCGGCGGTGAGCAGCTCGATCTCCCGGCCCCAGACCGTGGCGGTGATGCGCTGCCGCCGCTCGGGACCGGGCGGCTCGGCGTCGAAGTAATGGGAGCTCATCTGGGGGTCGTCTCCCCGGGAATGATCGGGCCTCGCCTCGTACGTGCCTCCCGGGCCCGCTGGGCCAGCTCGGTGTCGGGCGGATAGCCGACCTCCTCCAGGGTCAGGCCGCCCGGCGCGAGCACCGGAACCGACGGCTGCCGGGTGAGTCCCGCGGCAACCCCGTGCAGCCAGGCCGCGTCCCGCCGCCCGGTGCCCACCTCGACCAGGGCCCCCACCAGAGCCCGGACCATCGAGTGGCAGAAGGCGTCGGCCCGTACGGTCACCTCGACCACGCCGGCCAGCGGACCATCCACCACCCGTACGCCGCGGAGCTCCAGGAGGGTGCGGATCGTCGTCGCCCCCTCACGGCCGCGGCAGAAAGCGGCGAAGTCCCGTAGTCCGAGCAGGGCCGGGGCGGCCGCGTTCATCGCCTCCAGATCGAGATCGGCCCGCCCGACCGTCACCTGGGCCCGGACCAGCGGGTCGACCGGCACCGACGGCTCGGCCATCCGGTAGACGTAGCGCCGCCACACGGCCGCGAACCGCGCATCGAAGCCCGCCGCGGCAGGCGCGAGCCGCCAGATCACGAGGTCGCCCGGCAGCACCCGGTTCAGCCGGCGCACCACGGCGGGCGGGTCGAAGGCCAGTGCTGGGTCGAGATCGAGGTGGGCGACCTGGCCGCGGGCATGCACCCCGGCGTCGGTCCGCCCGGCACAGGTCAGTCGGGGCGGCGGGTCGACGGTGAGCACCCGGGCCAGCCAGGTCTCCAGCTCGCCCTGCACCGTCCGGCGATGGGTCTGCGCCGCCCAGCCCGAGAAGGCGGTGCCGTCGTAGCCGAGGTCGAGGCGCCAGCGGACCCTGTTCGCACGGGTGGCCTCGGGGACGTCATCCGCCTCAGCTCGATCGTGCTTCAGTCAGGAGACCCGTCGGTAGGTGAGGTCGAAGACGGGCCGACCCGCCGCGACCCCGCGCTGCTCGAACCGGGTCAGCGGCCGGCACGCCCAGCGCGACGTGCCGTCGTGATCGTGCTCGGCGACCAGGCCGGGATGGTCGTCCAGGACATCGCGGATCGACTCGGCGTAGCCCGGCCAGTCGGTCGCCACTCGCCAGCGCGCCCGGTACTTCAACCGGGAGGCGACCAGGTCGGCGAAGCCGGGCTGGATCAACCGGCGCTTGTGGTGGCGGACCTTGGGCCACGGGTCCGGGAAGAACGTCCACAGCTCGTCGACCGAGCGCTCAGGCAGCAGGTGGGTCAGCCCGGCGACCGCGTCGGCCGCCACCATCCGCACGTTGGTCACGTCGTCGGCGACGAGGTGGGTGATGATCCGGGCGATGGCGGGCTGGTAGACCTCGAAGGCCAGCACGTTGCACTCGGGCCGGGCCCGGGCCATCGGTACCAGCGACTCGCCGGTGCCGGGGCCGATCTCCACGATCAGGGGCGCCTGACGGCCGAACACGAAGTCCAGGTCGAGGTCGCAGTCGGGGTGAACCGACGTGGAACTGTCGAGTCGGGGGACGTCGAGGACGAAGGCATCGCGATGCTCGGTCCAGGCCCGGCGCTGTGGGGGTCGCATCCGGCTGCTGCGCCGGACGAACGAGACGACCTCACGGCGAACGGGAAATGCCCGGTCAGTAGCGGTCGGGGCTAGATCGGTCATGACCTTTGTCAAGATAGCGGACCTTGCTCACAAACGCATCACTTTCGCGGGTAGAGCAAGGAAATCGCCACTTGTCTCGTTCATCCCGTCGGCTTTCGTGGCCAACTGTGGCCCAAAACCGGGAAACCGCAATTCGGGGTTTGTGCATCCCCTGGACAAACCCCGAATCAGCTGGTGACGTCCTTGCCGGTGAAGCGGGCCCAGGCCAGCAGCCAGAAGACCCCGCCATAGACGGCGGCGGTCACCAGGCCGCGCTCGATGTTGTCATAGAAGATGGGGTCGCGCAGGAAGTCCCCGATCGCCGTCCACCAGTGGGTCAGCAGCCAGGGGTGCAGCCACTCCAGCTGGGTGATCGAGTCGAGGATGAACATCATCACGTTGACCAGCACCACGGCGATGGTCGCCCCGATCGGCTGCTCCGTCAGGGTGGAGATGAACAGGCCGATGGCGCCGAGGGCCGAGAGCTGGAACGCGAGGTAGAGCACGCTCAGCAGCAGCCGCCCGAGGCCACCGGCCAGCGTGGTCCGACTGCCCGACAGCAGGGTCATGTCGCCCCCGCCGAACAGGGCCAGTCCCATCAAGGTGCCGACCACGGCCACCAGGGACGTGGCGACCACGGCGAAGATCACGATGGCGGCGAACTTCACCACCAGCAGCCGGGTCCGGCCGGCGGGGATGGTCAGCAGGTAGCGCAGCGTGCCGATGTTGGCCTCACCGGCCACCGAGTCGCCTGCGATGGCGCTGACCGCGAGGGGGAGGAAGAGCGGCAGCTCGAGCACCAGCGCCCCGAACGCGACGAACAGCCCGTTGCCGGTGATCGAGCTGACGAAGTCCGGCCCGCCACCGGTGCGGTCCGGCGAGGCCACCCGGACTGCGATGGCGATGATCACCGGCACCACAGCCAGCACGGCCAGGCCGGCCAGGTTGCGCCGCCGGCCGAAGATGATCCCGAGCTCCGACCGCAGGAACCGCCCCGGCAGCGACCGGGTGGCGGTCGCCGGCTCCCGGGTGGTGGCCAGCACCTCAGCCGCTGACATCGAAGCCCTCTCCGGTCAGGGACACGAACACGTCCTCCAGGCTCGGCTGTTGCACGGCGAACCCGAGCACCGGCACCCCGTCGTGGACCAGGTTGGGCACGATCTTCTCGGCGGCGACCTCACCGAGGACGCCGGTGGCGAAGCCGTTGCCCACGCTGACGTCGGCGAGGCTGAGCTCACGGAGCACGCGGGCGGCGTCGTCCACCCGGCCGGCTTCGGTGTCGACCCGAACGGTCTGCACGGCGTTCGACAGGAGCTCGGTCATCGAGCCCTGGGAGACCAGCTTCCCCTCGTACATCACCCCGACATGGCTGCACATCTGGTCCACCTCGGCCAGCAGGTGGCTGGAGACCAGGACGGTCACCCCGTCCGCAGCGAGGTCGCCGATCAGGTGCCGCACCTCACGGGTGCCCTGTGGGTCGAGCCCGTTGGTCGGCTCGTCCAGCACCAGCAGGTCGCGGGGCATCAGCAGTGCATTGGCGATCGCCAGCCGCTGCCGCATCCCGAGGGAATACGCCCGGTACCGCTTGTCCGCCGCGGCCAGCAGGCCGACCCGGTCCAGCGCCGCGTCGATCCGGGCCCGGCTCGTCCGCGGATCGCTGGCCCGGTCCGCCGCATCCAGGCGGCCGAGGTTGGCCCGGCCGGACAGGTAGGGGTGGAAGGCGGGGCCCTCGACCAGGGCGCCGACCCGCCGCAGCACGGCACCGGTGCCCGCGGGCATCGGCTGGCCGAGCAGTCGGATCTCTCCGGCCGTGGCCGAGATCAGGCCCAGCAGCATCCGGATGGTGGTGGTTTTGCCGGACCCGTTCGGCCCGAGGAAGCCGTAGAC
>CAXTVE010000157.1:812-7244 GCA_964247485.1 uncultured Propionibacteriaceae bacterium | reverse complement strand
GCCGCGGGGATCGTCCAGCCGCCGGCTCTGCTGCAGCCAGCGCCGCCAGTAGTCGCCCAGATTGCCCCGGCACCAGGTCACCAGGGTGTCCCGGTCGGTCCACACGTCGCCGGCGGAGAGCGGCCTCCCGCGTAGGGCGAGGCTGTGGCCGGCCAGCTCGTGCCACAGCACGGGGCCAGGCGGGCCCTCGGACCGCGTCAGCCGCCCGTCATGGACTTCCGGGTGTCCGCGGAGGTGCGCCGGATCGTTCAGCAGCTCGTCCCGGGTCAGGTAGCGGCCGTCGAAGTACGGGCGACGGAACCGGCGCCGCAGCTGCGCGTGGGCCCGGCCGATCGCTGCCCATTCCGGGTCGTCGACCGGCCGGGCGGTGGTGGCGACGAAGTCGATGTCGCTGCTGCGGGCGCCGGACGGCCCCCCCCGGGTCACGGGCCCGCCCGCCCGGACGTCGCCGTAGGCCACGGAACCGGTCCGGTAAAGCCCTTCGACCAGGCCCGGAGCTGCCGCGTCCACCGCCGCCAGGTACGCCGTCGTCACGGAGCGCGCGACCGGCGGCAGCTCAGGCCCGGGCATCGGCGACCGCGGTGGTCCCGGGTTGACAGTGCGGGCACCAGTAGCTGCGCCGTTCCTGCAGCGGCGGTCCGAACTCCTCGGTCCGGATCGTGGTGCCGCAGCGGCGGCAGGGCTGGCCGGGCCGCTCGAAGACGTAGGTGCGGCGGTCCGGCCTCAGGTCGCCGGTCGTCGACTGCTCGGTCCGCCAGCGGTTGGCGTGGAGCAGCTGCCGGCCCCGCTGCACCACCCGCCGCAGGTCGGGCAGGTCGCGCACCGGCGTACGCGGGTGCAGGCCATGCAGGAACAGCAGCTCGGCGCGGTAGAAGGTGCCGATGCCGGCCAGGTTGCGCTGGTCGAGCAACGCCTCGCCGATGCTGCGCTCGGGTTGCGCGGTGATCCGGCGCAGCGCCTCGTCCAGGTCCCATTCCGGGCCCAGCAGGTCGGGCCCGAGGTGGCCGACCACGCTGTCCTCGTCGGCGGTCGGGATCAGCTCGACCACCGGCAGCCGGTAGCCCACGCAGTCGTGCCCCGCGGTGGCCAGCACCGCCCGGATCTGGAAGTCGGGCCCGCCGGTCCAGCGCCGACCCGTCGGGTAGATCCGCCAGGTGCCGTCCATCCGGAAGTGCGTGTGCAGCGTGTGCTCGTTCGCAAAGCGGAACAGCTGGTGCTTGCCGCGGGAGACCACCGCGCGGACGCCGACACCGGTCAGGTCGGTGGTGGCCAGGGCCGGCACACGGAACTCGCATCGGGTCAGGGTCCGGCCGGCCAGCACCTCGTTCAGACGCTGGCAGGCCCGCCAGACCGTATCTCCCTCAGGCATCAGGCATCGGCCCCAGAATGGCACCATGCGAGGACTCGATGGGGCGGTGGTCGCAGTCACCGGGGCCAGCGGTGGGATCGGGCTGGCCACCTGCGCCTGGCTCACCGACCGTGGTGCCACGGTCTACGCGCTCGACCTGCGCCCGTCGCCGGACCAGGTCGGGTCCTTCGTCCCCCTCGACGTCACGGACCCGGCCGCCAGCACGGCCGCGGCCGCCCGCATCCGGGACGACGCCGGCCGGATCGACGGGCTGGTCGCCGGTGCCGGCATCGCCGAGGACGACGTCGCCGCCGAAACGATGGAGGTCGAGACGTTCGACCGGACGATCGCCGTCAACCTGCGCGGGGTCTTCCTCAGCTGCCAGGCCTTCGGACGCGTGATGCTCGAGCAGGGCCGGGGACGGATGGTGGCGATCTCGTCGATGTCGGGCAACCACATCATCAACGAGCCGCAGCGTCAGTGCGCGTACAACGCCTCCAAGGCCGGCGTCACGGCGCTCGTCAAGTCATTGGCGGTGGAGTGGGGCCCGCGCGGCGTCCGGGTCAACGCCGTGTCACCCGGCTACGTCGACACGCCGCTCAACGCCCGGAAGCGCGAGCTGCACGAGTTCTGGCAGTCCCGAACGGTGCTGCCGCGGTTCGCCGACCCCGATGAGATCGCGGCCGCCATCGGCTACCTGCTCAGCGACGAGGCGGGCTTCTGCTGCGGCACCGAGCTGCTGGTGGACGGCGGCTACTCACTGCGCTGACCTCGACGCGACCGCACGGTCCCCCAGCGCCCTCATCATCACCGACACCCAGGTGCGGAACGGGCGCCAGCCCTCGGCGATCTCGGTCAGCTCGGCGTCGCTCAGCTCGTGGTCGAGCCCGTACGCCGCCTGGGCCGCGGCTCGCGAGTGCCCCTCGGCGGTCGACAGCACGTCGGCGTGGCCGCAGGCCCGGATGACGACCAGGGCGCTGTAGAACGGGCCGATGCCCGGCAGCTCCTGCAGCTCGGCCATCGCCGCCGCCGGCTCCAGGGCCCGCAACCGGTCCGCCTCGAGTCGGCCATCCCGAGCGGCCTCCGCGGCTGCGTGCAGCCGTGGGATGCGGTCGGCCGGCAGCCCGGGGACCGACTCGACCTGGAGCAGCGCGGACGGCCCGGGCACCGCGTACAGGCGCTCCCCCGCCAGGTCGAACCCTGGTCCCGCCTGCTCGGCCAGCCGGCTGCGCAGGGCGATGCCCTGGGCCCGCGGTCTCCGGGCGCTGAGGATCGACCAGATCACCGCCTCGTACGGGGAGTAGAACAGCGCCGGCCGGAACCCCGGAGCGACCGCGTGCACCGGCGCCAACGCTGGATCGTCGCGGCACAGCCGGTCGAAGGCCGCGCCGTCATGGTCCAGGGACACCACCCGGGCGACCTGGCGGCCCAGGGTCTCCAGCTCGGGCCGGCTCAGCTCGCCGTCGGTCTCGACCTCCAGCAGGAGCTGGTCGTCGGCCTGCCGCGCCACGACCCCGACCGCTCGCTCGAAACCACCGTCGAGGCAGAAGGCCATCCGCATGGCACCGTCGAAGGCGGCCTCGTCGCGGTAGCCGAAACTCATCAGGGCGACCTCGCGAAGATCGTAGGGCCCGGTGATCGGGATCGCGGTCTGCTGCATGTTCAGCATCCTGGCGGACGCCACTGACAGCTACCCTGACCCGGTGACTTCCCGCGCTCCGGGGCGCCGGGCGTGGCGCGTACGCGGGGCGCTGTTCCTGGCCGGGATCGGCCTGGCCGGGATCGGGCTGCTGGCCGGCTCGGTCGGGTGGGTCCGGGCCACCGCGGCCGGCCATCTGTACGCCGAGGCGGCCGTGCCGCCCGCTCCCGTCGCGCTGGTCCTCGGGGCGATGGTGCAGCCCAGCGGCACCCCCTCGCCGTTCCTGGCCGCGCGGCTCGACCTGGCGTACCGGCTCTGGCTGGCCGGCAAGGTCCGGGTCGTCCTCGTGTCGGGCGACAACATGGCGGTGGAGTACAACGAGCCCGACGCGATGCGCACCTACCTGATCTCCGCCGGGATGCCGGCCGAGGCAGTGGTCGCCGACTACGCGGGCTTCGACACCTACGACTCGTGCGCCCGGGCCCGGCGGATCTTCGGTGTCGAGCAGCTGATCGTGGTCACCCAGAGCTACCACCTGCCCCGGGCGGTCGCGACCTGCCGGGCCCTCGGGGTGGACGCGACCGGGGTCGGGGACGACTCGACGCGGGTCTACACCCGGGCCTGGACGCGCGGCGCCGTCCGTGACCAGCTGGCCTGTGTCAAGTCCGTGATCGACCTGGCCTCCGGTCGAGACCCGGTGCTCGGCCGCTACGAGACCAGCGTCGACGACGCGCTGGCCCACTAGGCTCCCCCAATTTTGCCAGCCCTGCCACGGGCGGATCTTGCGTCGCTTGTGTACTACTGTAATCATGTAAGTAGTGCAAGTGAAAGGAGCACGACATGCGATGGCATGAACATGGACCCGATCCCCGCGGACGCGGGCGCGGGTCAGACGAAGAGGGCGAGGAGCGCGGCCGTGGGCGGCGCGGACCCCGGGGACGCGGCTTCGGCCGGCCCGGCGGCTGGCAGAACGTGGATTTGCCCGGCGCCGATGACGCCCAGGCCTGGTTCGCCGGCCGGCTGCCCGGTGAGTGGTTCACCGATGTGACGGTGACCGTCGACCGCGAGGAGATCACGGTCGTCGGCACCCTGGCCGATGAGACCGGCACGGAGGGGGCCGCCGCCGAGGGGCGGATCAGCCGCTTCCGATCCGACACCCGCGACCAGCGGATCGAGATCGCCGAGGAGGCGGAGGCCCGCTACCAGCGCAAGGTGTCGTGGGGCGCCCGCCTCGGGGACACCGAGGCACTGTTCACCCACATCTCGGTGCCGGTGATGACCCGGCTCCGGCAGCCGGAGCGCCAGGTGCTGGACACCCTGGTCGATGCGGGCGTCGCCCGTTCGCGGTCCGAGGCACTGTCCTGGGCGGTCAAGCTGGTCGGCGAGCACGCCGAGTCCTGGCTGAGCGACCTGCGGGGCGCGATGGAGCAGGTCGACAAGGTCCGCTCGACCGGCCCCGAGTTCGGGGAGCCGACGCAGGAGGCCTGAGCCTTCTGGTCGGAGACGAGCGAAGTAGGTCGCGGGGGAACACGCTGCGGAGTGTGGACGGGTCTGGCGGGAGCACGAGCCTGCGAGGGCGGATGGTTGCGACGCGGTGTGTTCCCCCGCGATCGGCTCAGCGAGGACGCGGCTGTCGGTGGGCCCGGTAGTAGGTGATCAGCGACCGGGTCGACGGGTCCTGGGCCGCCAGGGCCTCCTCGTCACCCTTGACCGCCGGGGTCACCTGCTGGGCCAGCTGCTTGCCCAGCTCGACGCCCCACTGGTCGAAGCTGTCGATCCCCCAGACCACGCCCTGGGTGAACGTGATGTGCTCGTACAGCGCGATCAGCTGCCCGACCACCGACGGCGTCAGCGCCGGCGCCATGATCGAGGTCGTCGGCCGGTTGCCGGAGAACACCCGGGCCGGCACGATCGCCTCCGCGGTGCCCTCACCGCGTACCTCCTCGGCGGTCTTGCCGAACGCGAGCGCCGCGGTCTGGGCGAAGAAGTTGGCCAGGAACAGCTCGTGGACGTCGTGCTCGCCGTCGACCAGCGGATGTGCCGGCGTGGCCACCGCGAGGAAGTCGCACGGGATCAGCTGGGTGCCCTGGTGGATCAGCTGGTAGAACGCGTGCTGCCCGTTGGTGCCCGGCTCGCCCCAGAACACCTCGCCGGTGCTCGTGGTCACCGGCGACCCGTCCCAGCGCACCCCCTTGCCGTTGGACTCCATGGTCAGCTGCTGCAGGTAGGCGGCGAAGCGGTGCAGGTACTGCGCATAGGGCAGCACGGCGTGGCTGCCCGCGCCGAAGAAGTTGCCGTACCAGACGTTGAGCAGACCCATCAGCACCGGCACGTTGCGGGCCAGCTCGGTGTCGGCGAAGTGCCGGTCGATCAGGTGGAAGCCGGCCAGGAAGTCGGCGAAGTTCTCCGGCCCGATGGCCACGGCCACCGAGGTGCCGATCGCCGAGTCGACCGAGTAGCGGCCGCCGACCCAGTCCCAGAAGCCGTACGCGTTGGCCGGGTCGATCCCGAAGTCCGCCACCTTGTCCAAGGCGGTGGACACGGCCACGAAGTGCTTGGCCACCGCGCCCCGGGCCGCCTCGTCGCCGTCGGCGATCGCCTCCGACGACCGCAGCCCGTCGAGTAGCCAGGCCCGGGCCAGCCGCGCGTTGGTCAGCGTCTCCAGCGTCGTGAAGGTCTTGGACGCGACGATGAACAGCGTGGTCTCGGGGTCGAGGTCGCCCGTCTTTTGGGCCACGTCGGTCGGGTCGATGTTGGAGACGAACCGACAGGTCAGCCCCGGCTGGACGAACGGTTGCAACGCCTCGTAGACCATCACCGGTCCGAGGTCCGACCCCCCGATACCGATGTTGACGACGGTCTCGATCCGCTTGCCGGTCACCCCGGTCCACTCGCCGCTGCGCACCGCACGGGCGAACGCGTACACCTTGTCGAGCACGCCGTGCACCTCGGGCACGACGTCGGTGCCACCCACGACCAGGCTGGCATCGCGGGGCAGCCGGAGCGCGGTGTGCAGCACCGCCCGGTCCTCGGTGACGTTGATCCGCTCGCCGGCCAGCATCGCGTCCCGTCGCTCGGCGACCCCGACCTGCTCGGCCAGCTCGACCAGGGCGGCCAGCACCTCGGCCGTGACCAGGTTCTTGGACAGGTCGACGTAGAGGTCGCCGGCGGTGAAGGTCAGGGACTCCGCCCGCCCGGGATCGGCGGCGAACCAGCCGCGCAGGTCGGGGGTGAGGGCCTCCTTGAGCGACGTCAGCGTGGTCCAGGCGCTGGTGGTGGTGGCATCGACCGGCTCGTCCATCTGCTGCCTCGCTTCGTCGGGGTGTACGCCAGCACCCTACTGAGGTGGCGGGCGGCTGAGAACGCGACTCCAGTCCGCCCGACACGCCGCGACACGCCGCGTCGAGGGGGAAAGCCCGGGCCGGCTTTTAGCGCCCCCACCGGG
>CAXTVE010000157.1:0-802 GCA_964247485.1 uncultured Propionibacteriaceae bacterium | reverse complement strand
GGGGGGGCGGTGGGCGCCTCCGGGTCCTCCCGGGGGGGGGGGGGGGCGCCCCCGCGTCCCGGGCGCTGGCGTAGCGATTCCAGGTGCATCCGCCGTTGACCGGTTAGCGTCGGGGCGTGGATGCCAGGCTGACGCGGGCGCGACCGGAGACCGACCGGCCGGACGCGCCGAAGGAGTCGGAGTTCCGCTCCGACCTGGAGCGCATCCGCTTCGCCCGCTCGTTCTCGCGGCTGGCCGAGGTGACCCAGGTGATCAGCGCCGGCGCGACCAGCGGTGTGGTGCACAACCGGCTGACGCACACCATCAAGGTCACCGCGGTGGCCCGGGCCATCGCGGTCCGGCTGCTGCAGACCCAGCCGGGCGACGACGACCTGCTGGCCCGACTCGGGGGGCTCGACCAGGTGGTGGTGCAGGCCGCGGCCAGCGCGCACGACCTCGGCCACCCGCCCTTCGGTCACCTCGGCGAGCGGGTGCTCGACCGGCTGGCCCGCCAGCGCTTCGGGCTGCGGGACGGCTTCGAGGGCAACGCGCAGACCTTCCGGCTGCTCACCGAGATCGAGGTGCACGGGCCCGGCGACGCCGGGCTCAACCTGACCGCGGCCGTCCGCGCCGGGGTGCTGAAGTACCCCTGGGCCCGCACGCACTACCCCGACCCGCATCCCACCGACTGGGCCACCCCCGCCCGCGGTGCGGGGCACGGGCCGGACGGTTCCGGGGCGGCGAAGTTCTCCTGCTACCTGATCGACCTGCCCGAGCGGTGGAAGTCCTCAACGTCGTGCAGCGAGTAGGCGATGTCATCGGC
>CAXTVE010000156.1:1471-7321 GCA_964247485.1 uncultured Propionibacteriaceae bacterium | reverse complement strand
GTGACTAGGTCAGATACTGGCGCCCCCAGCAGGATTCGAACCTGCGACACAGGGTTTAGGAAACCCTTGCTCTATCCCCTGAGCTATGGGGGCCAGCACCACAGGCTAATAGGTCCGCGACGTGCGATCGTGCTACTTCAGAAGTGTCCAGGCTCGGTTGGGGGGCGTAGGGCTGGGCCTGCCCGCCAGGGCCGGGGCCCGTAGCGTGAACCGGCCGCATCGTCATGAGGCCCTTCGGGGCACATCAGCGGGTCTGACCCCGCGGTGGCAGGGTGTGGCAATGAGCGAGGACGAGGAGAGTGTGACGCAGGCCGTCTACGCGGCCCTGACCAGAGGGGACCGGACGGAGCTGCGGCTGCTGTTGCATCCCTACCTGCACTGGAGCGCCGGGGACGGGGTCACGGTTCGAGGTCGGACGAAGGTGCTCGCGCTGCTCCTCCAGGAAGGACCGCCTCCGGATCCGCCGTCGGCCGTCGAGCTGCGTGACGGCCAGGTCTACCGGTGGCAGAGCGGGTGAGGCCGTCCGACCTGCTCGTCGTCGGGGTCGGCGGTGCCCTGGGCACGGCGGCCCGGGTCACCCTGGCACCGTCCCATGATCCGGCCGCCTTCCCGGTCGCCACCCTGGTGATCAACGTCGTCGGCGCTGGTCTCCTCGGTCTGCTCGTCGACCGGCTGAGCCGCCGGCCGCCGAACGCCCCGAACGGTCGTCTCGGTCTGCTCATCGGGACCGGCGTCCTGGGCGGGTTCACCACCTACAGCACGCTGGCGCTGGACTGCGTCCAGCTGGCGAGTACCGGTGCGACCGGGGCGGCGGTCGCGTACGGACTCGGCACGCTGCTGGTCGGAGGCCTCGCCGCCGGGCTCGGCCTGCGCGTCGACCGGGCCGGCGGGCGCCGACCGTGACCTCGACGCTGTTCGTCGCCCTGGCCGGTGGGCTGGGTGCGATCGCCCGCTACGCCCTGGACGTCGCCCTGACGGGGCGCCTCGGCCAGAGCTGGGTCCGGCTGTCGATCATCAACGTGACCGGCTCGGCCTTGCTCGGCCTGATCGCCGGGCTCTCCGCCGCCCAGCTCGTTCCGCCCGTGGTCCACGTGGTCGTCGGGGCTGGGTTCCTCGGGGGCTACACCACCTTCAGCGCGGCGAGCCTGGCGACGGCCCGGTTGATCGAGGAACGACGCTGGCTGGGCTCACTGCTGTCCAGCGTCGGCATGCTGCTGGCGTCCACCGGCGCGGCAGCCCTGGGCCTGGTCGTCGGCCGCACCCTCTAGCGTGTCGGCATGGGCCGACCCATCCTCCTGGACGTCGACACCGGGACCGATGACGCGTTGGCCATCCTCTACGCCGTACGCCACCCTGAGCTGGACGTGCTCGGCATCAGCTGCGTCGCCGGCAACTCTGGGGTCGACCAGGTGGTCACCAACACGCTCAAGGTGCTCGACGCCGCCGGCGCGCCGCCGAATCTGCCGGTGGCCCGTGGCGCCGCGCAGCCGCTGGTCGAGCGGGCCCGGCCCGAGGGGGCGTTCCACGGTCCAGACGGCCTGGGCGGCGTACAACTCGACGAGTCGACAAGACCATCCAGCGATCTGACGGCCGTGGAGATGCTGCGTCAGCAGATCGTGGGCAGCCCCGAGCCGGTCACGCTGGTCGGGCTTGCCCCGCAGACCAACATCGCCCTGCTGCTGACCCTCCACCCCGAGGTCGTCGACAACCTCGAGCGGATCGTGTTCATGGGCGGCTCCGCGAGCGTCGGCAACGTCACCGCGGTCGCCGAGTTCAACGTCTGGCAGGACCCGGAGGCCGCGACCTGCGTGATCGAGTCGCCGATCGCCACGACGATGTACGGGCTGGACGTGTTCAACCGACTCGCGGTGCAGCAGAAGGCCGCCGACCGGCTGAGCGCATCGCACGACCCGGGCGCGAGAGCCGCCGGTGAGCTGCTCTACCGGCGGGGCGCCCGCTCGGACCGGCCGGGCCACGCCTACGTCGGACTGATCGGCGATGCCGGGGCACTGGTCTGGTTGACCGACCCGGACCTGTTCACGGCGCGTCGGCTCCCGGTTCGGGTCAACCTGAGCGGGATCGGTCGCGGTCAGACGATCGTCGACCAGCGGCCGGTCGCCCAGGACGAGCAGGTCTGGGCGGACGACCCGTGGCCGCGGATCGACGTCGTGCTCGACGCCCACCTGGACGCGGCCGCGGGCCGGTTCGCCGCCGTGGTCAGTGGTGCTGGTGCTCGGCCTTGAGCTCCTCGACCTGCTTGTGCACCTCGACCATGTCGAGCTCCTTCACCGCGCTGATGACCTGCTGCAGCGCGGGCCCGGGCAGAGCGCCCGCCTGGTTGAAGACCAGCACGCCCTCACGGAAGGCCATCAGGGTCGGGATGCCCTCGATGCCGAGCTGACCGGAGAGCTCGGAGTTGGCGTCGGTGTCCAGCTTGGCGAAGGTGATCTCGGCGTGCTGCTCCGAGGCCTTCTCGTAGATGGGGCCGAACCGCTTGCACGGACCGCACCATTCGGCCCAGAAGTCGACGAGCACGATGTCGTTGTCGGTGATCGTGCGCTCGAAGTCGTCGGCGTCGATGTTGATGGTCGCCATCGGTCATGCCTCTCGTCTGGATCGGGACTGTTCGGCAGGGAAAACCACCCACCGAGCCCCACTATTCCCCTACTTGATCGCGACGATGCGCCGCATCGGGATCGCCACCTCGACCACGGGCTGCCGCTCCAGGCGCTCGTTCAGGTAGTCCACCGCCCGCTCCACCCGCCCCGGGCGGATGCCGGGCAGGTACAGGGCCGACATCATCAGCTCGGCGTCCTCCCGGGTCCGCACACCGAAGCGGTAGCGCTCCCGCGCATCCTCCATCGCCCGCATCCCCACCACAGCAAGCGCCCGGGCGAAACCAGCCAGCTCCACCGGCCCCGGGAACTGCGGCACCGTCTGCAGCCGAGCGTTGATCGCGGTCAGCGTACGGATGTCGCGGGCTCCCAGCGGCCGCAGCGCCGGCGCGATCGCGGCCAGCACCCCGCCCGGTCGAAGCACCCGGGCCACCTCGGCGAGCACGGCGCTCAGCGGCTGCGTCACGACCAGCCCCAGCGTGCTGGTGACCACGTCCACCGATCCGTCCCGGAACGGCAGCCGCAGCCCGTCCGCCTGCACCCACGGCCCCGGGCTCCGGTCCTGGGCCAGGCCCAGCTCGGCCGACGACCGATCGAGCCCGACGACCGTACGCCCTGGCCGGGCCAGCTCCCGCGACACCGGTCCGGACCCGCACGCCAGATCGACGACCACCCGGGCGCTCGCCGACACCGCACGGGCGAGCCAGCGGTAGGGCGAGTGGTCCCCGGCCAGCGCCCGGGACAGCACGGCCTCGATGACGCCGGCCCGCTCGGTGTGGAACTCGGCCAGGTAGCTGCGCCAGTCGACCTCGCGGTCGTTCACGCCCGTACGCCGTCGCCGAGCGAGAGGGCCCGCCCGAGGTCGCGGCCGATCTCGTGCAGCAGCGAACCGGGCCCGACCGGGCGGCCGGCCACCGCCGAGATCAGGGCGGACAGCCCGGGCAGCGCCTCGCCGTTCGGTGTACGCGGGCCCTGCGCAGGACGCAGGGCACGACCGTCGGGCGCCAGCAGCGGGTTGCTCCCGTCCGGCCAGGGCTCGGACACCCGTTCCCAGGTCCGCAGCCACGCCTCGGAGATCTCGGCCACCGACGGCACCCCGAAGAAGTGCCCGACCGGCGCATGGTGGCGCAGGGCGACGATCGCCGAGTCGACGTAGAGGCCGGCCAGCCGCACCCTGGCGTCCAGGTCGCGGCGCCGCTCCCGGCCCAGCCCGGTGACGAAGCCGCACGGGTTGGGGCAGGGCTCGCCGACGTCTGGTCGTTCGCCGCGGCCGACCACGTCGAAGTTGAGCGCACAGATGCCGAGCGCCTCGCCCTGCCGGGAGTGGAACCGATCGAGGTAGGTGGTGTAACCGGCCACGTCCCCGGAACAGGCGTGCAGCGCCCGCCGCGCGGCACTGCGCAGGGCCGAGGAGTGCGGGCACTCCGGCGCGTCGGTCCCCCACCGGCTGCCGCCGACGAACGCGCCCAGCCGCAGCGGGTCGCCGCCGTGGCCGAGCGTGGACTCCCAGGCCAGCTGGACGAGGTACTCACCGATCAGGTGCGCGGTGACCACCACCTGCAGCGGCTCGCGGCGCAGCGCCCGGACCTGCAGCACCTCCAGCATCAGCTCGTAGAGCGGGACCAGCGAGCCCAGCGCACCGCGGATCGGGTCGCGGGGCCGCGCGGGGAACGACGAGTCGGCCAGCCGGCTCGCCCAGGGGGTCCTGAAGGTCGCCGAGATGGCCGTGAAGTCCTCCGCGTCCAGGTCGAGCACGCGGCGGGCGGCCTCGGCCAGCTGGCGCGCGTAGGGCTGCTCGTCGTCGAGCAGGGCGGCCACGGCGTCGTACCAGTGCCCGCGCAGCAGCGTGTCGACGGTCGACGAACCGACCGCCCCGACGGCACTCATGGCCGGCGGGTGCTCAGACCCGGGAGACGAACAGGTGGGTCGACGCCAGCCGGTCGATCTCGCAGCTCGGCGAACCCTCCGCCGTCCGCCCGACGCCCAGGCCCCCCGCCGCCCCGCTCACCTCGGCACCCGGCTGGATGCCGGCCACACGCAGCGTGCCCATCATGGCGACGTCCTTCTGGATCTCCTCGCTCATCCGCTCGATCACCACGCGGGTGGGCGTGGAGTTGCCGCGTACGACGTCCTGCAGCTGCTCGTTGCCGTCGCGGAAGGGCTCGGGCGTGCCGACGACACCCAGCTCGTCCAGACCGGGGATCGGGTTGCCGTAGGGCGACTCGGTGGGGGTGTTCAGCAGCTCGACCAGCCGGCGCTCGACGTCCTCGGAGATCACGTGCTCCCAGCGGCAGGCCTCGTCGTGCACCTTCTCCCAGTCCAGGCCGATCACGTCGATCAGCAGCCGCTCGGCCAGCCGGTGCTTGCGCATCACGCGCACCGCGCGGGAGCGGCCCTCCGAGGTGAGCTCCAGGTGCCGATCGCCCTGCACGTGGACCAGCAGGTCCCGCTCCATCCGGGCGACGGTCTGCGACACGGTCGGGCCACTTTGGTGCAACCGCTCGGCGATCCGCGCTCGGAGGGGGACGATGCCCTCCTCCTCGAGCTCGTAGATCGTCCGCAGGTACATCTCCGTGGTATCGATCAGATCGCTCACGTGCCCTCCTCGCTGGCGCTCGTCGGCCACGTTCGTGTCATTGCTGTGCTGGATGGTGAGCTCGCAAGCTCGCCCACGAGGCAAGATTAGTCGATGCACGCCTCCTCCTCCCCCGCCGTGTGGTGGGTCCGGCGCGACTTTCGGCTGGCCGACAACCCTGCCCTGGGCGCCGCGATCGACGAGGGCGACGCGGTGCTTCCGCTGTTCGTGCTCGACCCGGTGCTGCTCCGCTCCGGCGGCCTGGCGCGACCGAGGTGGATCTTCGCCGCGCTGCACGCCCTGAACGCCGATCTCCAGGACGGCGGCGCCCCCGGGCTGAGTGTGGTCGAGGGCCGGCCGGCCGACGTGGTGCCGCGGGTCGCGCGGCAGGTCGGGGCCTCGACGGTGCACGTCGCGGCGGACTTCGCCCCCTACGGCCGGCGGCGCGACGAGCGGGTGTCGGCGGCGCTGGCGGAGCACGGGATCGCACTGCGCCGGACCGGCTCCCCGTACGCGGTGGCTCCCGGCACCCTCGTCAACGGTGGCGGCACGCCGTTCTCGGTCTTCAGCCCCTTCCACCGGGCCTGGCTGGAGCACGGTGTGCACGACCCCGCCCCCGGCGTCCGCGCGGAGTCGGTCGACTGGCTCAAGGCTGACGAC
>CAXTVE010000156.1:0-1428 GCA_964247485.1 uncultured Propionibacteriaceae bacterium | reverse complement strand
GCCCGACCCCGAGCCGGACCTGGTAGACCGGGCCGGCGAGGGCCCCGCCCAGCGGGCCTGGCGGGAGTGGCGGGAGCGGGCGGCCGAAGGGGTGGCGGACTACGACACGTTGCACGACTTTCCCGCGCCCAACGCCACCTCCCAGCTCTCGATCGGGCTGCGCTACGGACACCTGCACCCGCGCACGCTGCTCGCGGACCTGGCCCGGGCGCGTTCCACCGGCAGCGTGGCCCTGGCCCGGCAGCTCGCCTGGCGCGACTTCTACGCCGACGTGCTGTTCGCCCGGCCCGACGCGGTGCGCCAGCCGATCAAGCGTGAGTTCAGCCGGATGCCGGTCGACCAGCCGGAGCCCGGCAGCCTGGCCGCCGAGCGCCTGGCGGCCTGGCAGCAGGGCCGGACCGGCTACCCCCTGGTGGACGCGGGGATGCGCCAGCTGGAGAGCGAGCGCTGGATGCACAACCGGGTGCGGATGGTCGTCGCGTCGTTCCTGGTCAAGGACCTGCACATCGGGTGGACGCACGGCGCGGCCTACTTCATGGCCCACCTCTACGACGGCGACATCGCCCAGAACCAGCTGAACTGGCAGTGGGTCGCCGGCTGCGGCAACGACCCCGCGCCGTTCTACCGCATCTTCAACCCGGTCCTGCAGTCGGAGAAGTTCGACGGCGCCGGGGAGTACATCCGCCGCTACGTCCCCGAGCTGCGCGGCGTACCCGACGAGCACCTGCACCAGCCGTGGCGGGCGCCGGGCGGCGTGCCGGCGGGCTACCCGGAGCCGATCGTCGACCACGCCGCCGAGCGCAAGGAGTCGCTG
Organism: uncultured Propionibacteriaceae bacterium; assembly: GCA_964247485.1. Classification (GTDB taxonomy): domain Bacteria; phylum Actinomycetota; class Actinomycetes; order Propionibacteriales; family Propionibacteriaceae; genus Microlunatus. The sequence goes on along the minus strand of CAXTVE010000156.1, from coordinate 614 downwards.
AACCGCTACGCGCTGGCCAAGGTCTGATGACGAGGGCGGAGCGGCTGGCCGCGCTGCTGGAGCAGCTGGTGGCGGACGGGCGGCTCGACGTGGACGACGCGGCCGGCCGGCACTCGGTGTCGCCCGCGACCGTGCGCCGCGACCTGGACTACCTGGCCGACCAGCAGCTGCTCAGCCGGACCCACGGCGGCGCGGTGCCGAACAGCACCAGCTATGACCTGCCGCTGCGCTTCAAGACGACCAGCCGTGGCCAGGCCAAGCAGTCGATCGCGCGCCGAGCCGTGGAGATGCTGTGGCCCGGCTGCACCGTCGCTCTGAACGGCGGGACCACCACGGTGGAGATCGCCCGGGCCATCCCGGGCGTCGAGTCCCTGCACGCCGGCCTGACCGTGGTCACCAACGCGGTGAACCTGGCCACCGAGCTCACCGTGCGGCCCTACATCAAGATCCTCGTCAGCGGCGGTGTCGCCCGCCCGCAGACCTACGAGCTGGTCGGGCCGATCGCCAGCGAGACGCTGAGCCGGCTCACCCCGGACCTCTGCTTCCTCGGCGCCACCGGGGTCGACCCCGGCGCCGGCGTGACCTCCGACGACGAGGGCGAGGCTGAGGTCAAC
>CAXTVE010000155.1:0-7345 GCA_964247485.1 uncultured Propionibacteriaceae bacterium | reverse complement strand
AGATCAACCTGACGGCCCACGTCGCCGTGGACTCGGTGCGGGCGGCGGGCGAGGCGGCCGGGCTGCGGACGGTGCTCGACTGCCGTCAGGACGAGGCGCTGGCCCGGCTGGCGGGGACGGACCAGCCGGCCCTGGACCCGCTGGCCGACCTGGCCCGCCGGAGCGAACGGGCCGTGCTCGGGTCGGCGTACGGCCTCGGCACCCACCGGTGGTTGGTGCAGGCGACCTAGCGTCTGGCTGGTCGGGTGCCGGTCAGCTGGAAGCCGTCCCGGGTCAGGATCTCGACGGCGGCGATGAACCAGGGAAAGACTTCTGGCCCCGATGTCGAGAATCAGCCCAGCCGGGCGACGCGACCAGTGAGGACCAACCAGGTCCATGGATAGGAGAACGTCATGCGGTTCATGTGCATGTTGAAGTCCGACGAGAACCAGCCGATCGACCCGCCACCTCCGGCCCTGTTCGCGGCCATGGCGGCCTTCGGTGAGGAGGGACAGCGCAGCGGCGTCCTGGTCGACCAGGGCGGTCTGCTGCCCAGCGGGACGGGCGCCGTCGTGTCGCTGGTCGACGGTGCCATCAAGGCGGTCGACGGGCCGTTCACCGAGGCCAGGGAGCTGGTCGGCGGGTACGCGGTGATCGAGGTCGGCTCTCGGGCCGAGGCCGTCGAGCACGCTCGCCGGCTGATGGAGATCCACGCCGACCACTGGCCGGGATACTCGGGCAGCTGCGAGGTGCGGCAGCTGATGGACCAGCCGACGGGCTGAGCCCTGCGTCCCGATCAGGGTCGTGGGTGGTCTGATCAGTCACGTGACTGAACCGACCACCGCGGCCGCCGTCGAGGCGGTCTGGCGCGAGGAGTCGGCTCGGCTGGTCGCCGGGTTGGTTCGGATCGTCCGCGACGTCGGCCTGGCCGAGGACCTGGCCCAGGACGCCCTCGTGGCGGCACTGGCCCAGTGGCCGACCGATGGCGTACCCCGCAACCCCGGCGCCTGGCTGATGACGACCGCCAAGCGCCGGGCCATCGACACATTCCGCCGACGCGAGCGCGGCGATCGCGCCTTCCGTGCGATGGCCCAGGAGTTGGGAGACCAGGTGAGCGAGGAGCGGATCGTCGCTGCCCTCGACCACGTCGAGGACGACGTGCTGCGGCTGATGTTCGTCTGCTGCCACCCCAGCCTGACCGCCGAGGCGCAGACCACCCTGACGCTGCGGCTGGTGGCCGGGCTGACGGCGCGCGAGATCGCCCGGGCCTACCTGACCACCGAGGCGACGGTGGCCCAGCGGTTGGTGCGGGCCAAGCGGACTCTGGCCGCAGCGGGGGCCGCGCTGGAGGAGCCGAGCGGGAAGGAGCGGGCCGAACGGCTCTCCACGGTGCTCGGGGTGGTCTACTTGCTGTTCAACGAGGGGTACGCCGCGACCGGCGGACCCGACTGGGCCCGGCCGACACTGTGCGCCGAGGCGCTGCGCGTGGGCCGCCTCCTGGTCGAGCTCGTGCCCGGCAGCAGCGAGGCTCACGGGCTGGTGGCCCTGATGGAGCTGCAGTCCTCCCGGCTGGCCGCCCGGGTGGGGCCGGCCGGGACACCCGTCCGGCTGGCCGCCCAGGCCCGGGGGCGGGGGGCCGCCGGCCCCGGCCCCCCGCGCGCCGCCGGGGCGGGGGCCCCTGAGGGCCCGCCCGCCCCCCCGGCGGGCCCCCGGGGGGGGCCCGGCGGGGACACCCGGCCGGCTGGCCGACCAGGACCGGGGGCGGTGGGACGCCGGGCACGTCACCCGCGGTCTCGCCGCGCAGGCCAGGGCGGAGGAGCTGACCGCCGACCTCGGCCCGTACGCGCTGCAGGCCGCGATCGCCGGGTGCCACGCCCGGGCGGCCGCGGTGGAGAAGACCGACTGGGTGCGGATCGCCGCGCTCTACGAACGACTGGCCCGCCGCACCGGGTCGGCGGTGGTCGAGCTGAACCGTGCGGTGGCGCTCGGCATGGCGTACGGGCCCGCGGCGGGGCTGCAGCTCGTCGACCAGCTCGTCGACCTGCCTACGCTGCGCGACTACCACCTGCTACCCAGCGTTCGGGGCGACCTGCTGGAGCGACTCGGGCGCTTCGAGGACGCCCGGGCCGAGTTCGCGCGGGCGGCGGCGCTGGCCGACAACGAGGCCGAACGGGCGCTGCTGACGCAACGGGCCGGATCTCTCGGGGAGAAGCGGCCCTAGGCTGCGGACATGGCGACCCGGCGGACGCTGCTGCTGCTCCGGCACGCGCAGACCGAGGACAGTCGGCCCGGCGGCCGCGACCACGACCGGCGGCTGACCGCGGAGGGCGAGGAGCAGGCGCGGGCGGTGGGAGCGGCCCTGGCCGCAGTGCCGGTCGACGCGGTCCTCTGCTCGAGCGCGGTACGGACGCGGCAGACGCTGGAGCAGCTGGACCTGCGCCTCGCTCCGGACCGGCTCGACGTCAGCCGGAAGTACTACAACGCCGGGTCCGACACCCTGCTGGCGGCGCTGCGGGCCCTGGACGACGACTGCCGGTGCGCGCTGCTGGTCGGGCACGCACCCGGCGTGCCGGCGGTGGCGTACGAGCTCGCGGACCCGGAGACCTCCGACGCAGCCGCCCTGGCCGCCGTCGACGGCCGGTTCCCCGCCGCCACGCTGGCCCGGCTGGAGTTCACCGGCGCCTGGGCCGACCTGGAGACGGCCGCCCTGGTCGACGTCCGGCTGCCGTGACCACGCACGAGCGGCTGCGGGTGCTGGTCGGGTCGCCGGCGCCCGGCGTGCTGCCGACCGTCACCGACCAACCGCCGGCCGGGACCGTCCTGCTCGACCTGGGGCCGGACCACCCGAGCCGGGCGGGTCTGATCGAGCTGCGGCTGTGGACGGCCGACGGGGTGGTCAGCGCCGTGCAGGTGGTGGTGGGCGCGATGCACCGCGGGGTGGAGAAGCTGTTCGAGGTCCGCGACTACACCCAGATCCTGATGCTGGCCGACCGGCACGACTGGCACGCCCCCTTCTCCGGCGAGCTCGCAGCTGCCCTGGCCGCCGAGCAGATGATGGGCCTCACGGTGCCCGTGCGGGCCATCTGGCTGCGTACGCTGCTGGCCGAGCACACCCGGATCCTCAGTCACGGCGCGTTCCTGACCTGGGTCGCCCGGGCGGCGGGCGTCGACGCCGGCCTGCACCGGCTGCGCGACGGGCTGCGCCGGCAGACCTCGGACCTGACGGGCAACCGGATCCACCCGATGGTCAACCGGATCGGTGGGGTGGCTGCCGACCCGACACCCGCCTGGCTGGCGGCCGAGACCGCACTGATGACCGACGCCCTCTTCGCCGGGGCGACTCTGCGTGAGCTGATCGCCGCCGACCCGGTGGCCGGGCTGACCCGCGGAGTGGCCCGGCTGGACGGCGGGACCGCCGCCGGGTACGGGGTCAGCGGCCCGGCGGCCCGGGCCAGCGGGGTCGACCTCGACCTCCGGCGGCACGCGCCCTACCTCGCGTACGCCGACCTGGCGGATCTCCTCCCCCGGCCGGCGCCCGCCGCCGGGGACGCCGGGGCCCGGCTGCAGGTCCTCGCCGAGGAGGTGATCGCCAGCGCCCGGCTGGTGCTGGCCTGCGCCGACCGGCTGGCCGACCTGCCCGGCCCGGTGAGCGTTCGACTGGGCAAGATCATCCGGCTGCCCGAGGGCCAGGCGTACACCGCCGTCGAGGCACCCCTCGGCGTCGCCGGGGTCTACCTCAGCTCTCGCGGCGAGAAGACCCCGTGGCGGCTGCGGCTGCGGACGCCGTCGTTCAGCAACGTCGCCAGTCTGGAGACGCTGCTGGTGGGCGTCGCACCCAGCATGGTGGAGGCGACCCTGGCGTCGATCGGTTACGTCGTCGGCGACGTCGACAAGTGAGGTCCCGGCCTCAGGCGAGCTTGCGGTCGGCCTCGTAGTTCGGCAGCACCATCGCGGTGTCGATCATCTTCAGGTCGAACACGGTCGGGTGCGAACCGTCGCTCCACAGCTCGTCCACGCCCGGGATGTCGTCCCAGTTCGACTCGTGCTCCGCCAGCACCCGCCGCGGCATGTGGTGCACCTCGCACTCGTCGTCCTCGCGCAGCGTGATCAGCTCGGCCTCACGGGCCCGTACGGTCTCGCGCAGGGCCGCGATCACCGTCTCGCGGTGGCCGACCTCGCCGGCCAGGTAGACGGTGTCCCCGCGCAGCCCGGACACCTGCATCTTGAGCTCGGCGACCTTGACGCGCAGCTTCTCGATCACCGCCCGGGCGTCGGCGATCCGGGCGCTCAGCGTGTCGATGACCGCCGCGTTGCGGGTCCGCTCCTCGGTGAGCTGCCGCCCGTGCTCCTGCAGGGCGGCCAGCATGGCCCGCGCGTGCCCGCGCCGGGCCGTCCGCAGCTCCTGCCAGGCGAAGGCGCACGCCGTCACCGCGGCCGACACGGCCAGACCGATGCCGACCCGCACCGACCAGCCCGGCCCGAAGGCCGCGATCACCGCCAGTACCGTCCCCGAGACCAACACGATTTCCGATGCGCGGCGCAGAGTGGTGGGTTTCGCCTGCCGGCCGGCGAATGTGGGGGAAGTCACGGTCGTACCCTAGACCCGGCGATGAGCCCCACCCGGGCATTTCCGAGCGGTCAGTCGGGCGTGTCTGACTCGTCTGGATCGTCGTCGTCGTCGTCGCGCGGCACCCGGCACGCCCGCTCCAGCAGCAGCCCCGCCGCCACCAACCCGAGGCCGACCAGGGCGGCGATCAGCGACCGGATCACCCGGTCCCGCGGGGCGGCGGCGTCCAGCCGGGTGAGGAACATCAGCGCGTACGCGAGGTAGCCCCCCGCGATCACCCCGCCGGCCAGGGCCGAGGCCTTGCCGAGCACCAGCAGGGCCACGGCCCGGGACGGCTCCACCCGCTCGCGGCGGACCTGGATCCGCTGCTGGGTCGAGTAGGCCAGCGCGCCGACCAGCGCGGTGACCACGACCAGTCCGATGGGGGCACTCCAGGGCACCTCGGGGGGGATGACGCCGAGGGCGTTGGCGATGACGACCAGCAGCCAGCCGGCCAGCCCGCCGAAGAGGGCCGCCACGAGCAACGCCAAGGGCGGGGTCGGTTCGACCGAACCGCCGGGTGGCGGGGACTGTGCAGCCAAGTCGGTGCCGGGACCTCAGTCGCGCTCGATGAGCAGGTCGTGGGGGGGGGGGGCGCCCCCCCCCCCCCGCCCCCGCCCCCCCCCCCCCCCCGGGGCCCCCCCCCCCGGCCAGCAGGTCGCCGATGGCCCCCTTGCCCTGGATCTCGCCGGTGGGGTCGATCTCGTACCACGGCACCAGCACGAACGCGCGCTCGTGGGCCATCGGGTGCGGCAGCTTGAGGTCCGGCCGCTCGACCTCGGCGTCACCGACGGTGATCAGGTCGACATCCAGCGTCCGCGGACCCCACTTCGTGGCCTCCCGGTCGCGACCGAAAGCGTCCTCGATGGCCTGCGCCCGCTCGAGCAGGGTGCGCGGGGCCAGCGTCGTCTCGGCGACCACGATGAGGTTGTAGAACTTGGGGTTGTCCTCCGGGCCACCGACCGGCTCGGTCTCATAGACCGACGACACGTCCACGATGATGACATCCGGGGTGTCGCTGAGAGCGTCGACCGCGCCCTGCAGGTTGCCCAGCCGGTCCCCTAGGTTGGACCCGATGGAGTAGACGACCTTGCGCAACGGCCGCATGCCGCTCAGCGTGTCGGCGTCGATCGCGTGCGGGTTGGGGCTCGTCATCTGCTCAGCTACTCCTTGTCAGCGTCACCGCGACGTCGGCTACGGGAACTGGCATCGGCGCCCGGGGCTTGTGCACCGTGACGACGACACGCTGGACGGGCGGGAAATGCAGGCACGTGTCGGCAATTCTGCTCGCCAGGGCCTCGATCAGGTTCACCGGGTCCCGCTCGATGTCGGCCACCACGGCGGAGGCGAGCTCACCGTAGTCGACCGTCCGGTCGAGGTCGTCACCCTGCGCCGCCCGGGACAGGTCCAGCTCGCAGGTCAGGTCGACGACGAAGGGCTGCCCCTGCTCGCGTTCCTCGGCGAAGACTCCGTGCCGGCCGAAGCCCGTGATCCCGGTCAGGGTGATCCGGTCCAGCCGTTCCGGGGCAGCCGCCACCGACGGGTGCTCCGGTGCTGGTGCGGCCAATGTCCCTCCTGAACGTGGGTCGACCCTAGCGGACCGCCTACGCCCGGCCAACGGCTCGCCAGCACGTGCCGCGAACTCTCCACGAACTCCCGATCTCCACCGGCGCGGACGATCTGGCGTGGTCGTCGACGCCCGGCTGCTCACGCTGGGCCGAAGGGCTGGCGACGCAGCCGCTCGGCGACGGCGATGGCGTCCCGGCTGGGCCGGACGGAGTGCACGCGTACACCCCACGTGCCGCGGGCGGCGAGGGCGTAGGTCAGGGCGGTGGTCGCGTCGTCGCGGTCGCGGGCCGGGCGGGACCGGCCGTCGGCGCCGGCCAGCAGGGTGCCGAGGAACGCCTTGCGGGAGACGCCCACCAGCAGCGGCCGGCCGAGCACGTCCAGCTCGTCCAGCCGAGACAGCAGCTCCCAGTTGTGCTCGCCGGTCTTGGCGAACCCGATGCCGGGGTCCACCACGAGCCGCTCCGGCGCGATACCGGCCGCGACGGCCTGGTCGAGCTGGGCCCGCAGCTCGGCGGTCACCTCGGCCGCCAGGTCGGCGTAGCTGGCCCGCTGCTGCATCTGGGCGGAATGTCCGCGCCAGTGCATCAGCACGAAGGGCACGGCGGCCTCGGCCACGGCGGCGAACATCGCCGGGTCGGCCTGGCCGCCGGACACGTCGTTGACCAGCCGGGCGCCGGCCTCGATCGCCGCCACGGCGACCTCGGCGCGCATCGTGTCGATGCTGACCGAGGTCACTCCGGCCAGGGCGCGGACCACCGGCAGCACCCGGCGCAGCTCCTCGGCCACCGACGGCCGCTCGGCGCCGGGCCGGGTCGACTCGCCACCGATGTCGACGAGATCGGCCCCCTCCGCGACCAGCTCCAGACCGTGGGCGATCGCCGTCTCGGCGTCGAACCACTCGCCCCCGTCGGAGAACGAGTCGGGGGTGACGTTGACCACCCCCATCACCAGGGTGCGCCCCGGCTGCGGGAGACCAGGGGTTTGCGGAATCACCATCGACGATCGACCCTAGACTCTGCCCGTGGCGGGTTACGGCGCCGGGCCCTTCGACCCGGGTGCGCGCCGGGCAGCGCCCCGTCGCCGCTCCCCGGCGCGGTGGTCGCTCGTCCTCGTCCTCGTGATTGGGCTCACGCTCGTCGGCGGGCTGCAGATCCTGGGCCGGTGCGGCCCGGATCCCGGGGCCGCCGGACC
>CAXTVE010000154.1:0-7362 GCA_964247485.1 uncultured Propionibacteriaceae bacterium | reverse complement strand
GCCCACCCGGTTGTCCCCCGCGTCGAGCAGGTGCAGGATCTGCCGGATGCCGTAGCCGATGCCCTCGTAGGCGGCCCGGAACAGGTGCCCGCGCCCGTGCTCCAGCGACAGCCCCGCGATCACCCCGCGGGCCTGGGCGTCGAAGATCGGCGTCCGCTCACCGGCGAAGTAGGGCAGCATGACCAGCCCGCCCGCTCCGGGTGGCACCGCCGCCGCCTCCCGCACCAGCTCGTCGAACCCGATGCCGCCGACCAGGTCCTGCACCCAGCCGGTCAGGCTGCCCGACGTCGACATGCCCGCCGCCAGGGTGTACGTCCCGGGCTCGATCCCGACGGTGGTCCACAGCTGGGGCACCGACGCCAGTCGTTCGAGCACCTGGACGAAGAACATCGTCGACCCGTACATCAGCATCAGGTCCCCGGGCCGGCGCACCCCGGCGCTGAACGCCTCGGCCCAGGCGTCGACCGTCCCGGCGCACACCGGCGTGCCGACCGTCAGCCCGGTCTCGGCGGCCGCCGCCTCGGTCACCTGGCCGACGACCTCGCCCGGCCAGGCCAGCTCGGGCATGGCCAGCCAGCCCATCACGTCCCCCGTCCACGGGGCGTACCACTCCCGCGCGGCGATGTCGTAGAGCGGGTCGCACTGGCTGGCCGTGTGGTGGTCCATCGCGTACGCCCCGGTGAGCCGGAAGGCCACGTAGGACGAGGAGTTGAACCAGCGTCGTGCCCGCGCCCACACGTCCGGCTCGTGCCGCCGGACCCACAGCGCCTTGGGTCCGACCGCCTGGCTGCTCAGCTCGGTGCCGCCGCGCGCGACGATCGCGTCCGCGCCATAGCGGTCGGTCAGCTCGACGATCTCCGCGGTCGCCCGCATGTCGATGCCGTAGCCGATGGCCGGCCGGACCGGCCGGCCGGCCCCGTCGGTGAGCAGCAGGCACGGCCCGACGCCGCTGACACAGATCCCGTCGATCCGAGCCCCGTCCGCCGCCGCGACCAGCTCACCGGCGATGGAGACCACGTCGGGCCACCAGACTGTTTCGGCGTCCACCTCGGCCCACCCGGGCCGGGGCATCGACATCGAGCGGGGACGGGCCCGGATCGCGGTGGCGACCAGGTGACCGTCCCCGTCGGTCAGCACGCCCTTGGAGCTGCCCGTGCCCAGATCGATACCCAAGAACACCTAGCGAACCCTAGCGTCCGTGCGAAGCCCGGGATCGGCGTGCCACGGAGTCCAGGGCCACCGCGGCCAGCAGCACCAGACCGGTGATCATGAACCGGTACGACGAGTCGAGGTTGAGCAGTGTCAGCCCCGAGGAGATCGACTGGATCACCACGATCCCCAGCAGCGCGGAGAACGCCGAGCCGCGGCCGCCGAACAGGCTGGTGCCGCCGATCACCGCCGCCGCGATGGCGTTCAGGTTGACGTCGCCGGTACCGCTGCTCTGGTTGGCCGCGGCCAGCCGGGCCGCCGCGAGCACCCCGCCCAGCGCCGCCAGGGTGGAGCAGAGCACGAAGGCCCAGCGGTACACCCCGCGTACGTTGATGCCCGAGCGTCGCGCCGCCTCGCGGTTGCCGCCCACCGCGTAGATCGAGCGGCCCCACTTGGTCCGGGTCAGCATGTAGTTGAAGAACAGCACCAGGCCGAGGAACAGCACGAACATCCAGCCGACGCCGCGGCTCTGGTTGAGGTACCAGACCACGATCAGGAGCCCGACGGCCAGCAGCGCGCTGCGCACGATCAGGCTCTGCGGCGACCGGGCCGACAGATCGGCGGCCCGTCGGCGGTTCCGGTTCAGCAGCCCGGTGACGAACAGGCCGGCGGCGGCCAGCAGCACCAGCGCGTAGGACAGCCAGTCCGGCATGAAGGCCAGCTGCGCGAAATACACCAGACCGGAGGTGTACGGGAGGTTGATCGACCCGTTCACCCCGAGCACCCACAGCTGGGCACCGAGGAAGGCCAGCAGGCCGGCCAGGGTGATCACGAAGCTGGGCACGCCGAACCGGTTGAACATGATCGAGTAGAGATAGCCGACGAGGACGCCGACGCCGATCGCGGCGAGGATCGCCACGGGGACCGGCAGGCCGCGCCCGACCGCCAGGACCGCCAGCACGGCCGCCGCGAGGCCCGACATCGAACCCACCGAGAGGTCGATCTCGCCGACCAGCAGCATGAACACCACGCCGAGCGAGATCACCCCGACCGCCGCGCACTCCAGGGTGAGGTTCACCAGGTTCTGGCTGGACAGGAACGCCGGGTTGAGGGCTTGCATGATGCCCCAGATGACGACGAGGCCGATGATCACCGGGATGTTGCCCAGCTCGCCCCCGCGGGCCCGATCGACCCAGCTCTGCGCCCAGCCGCGTACGCCGGAGCGGGCCTGGAGCCGCTCGTCCTGCAGGTCGGTGGCCACCGCGCTGCCGGTGGGGGTCTGCGTGGCGGTCATTGGGGGTCCACGGGGGTCGTCCCCCGGGCCTCGATCTGCAGAGTGGTCATCGCAGGGCCTCCTCGGGGGCAGGGGCGCCCGTACGCCGGGCGGAACGTTGGGTCACGGCGTTGTCCGTGGCCCCGGTGATGGCGGCGATGATGTCCTCGGTGGACACGTCGTTGACCGCGAAGACGCCGTTGTTCCGGCCCAGCCGGAGCACGGCCACGGTGTCGGCCACCGCCTTCACGTCGGCCATGTTGTGGCTGATCATGATCACGCCGTGCCCGTTCTCGCGCAGCCGCTCGACGAGGTTGAGCACCTCCGCGGTCTGGGCCACGCCCAGGGCGGCGGTCGGCTCGTCCAGGATGATGATCTTGGGGTCGCCGAGCAGCGAGCGGGCGATCGCGACCGTCTGACGCTGTCCGCCGGACAGCGAGGCGATCGGGATCCGCACGGTCGGGATCTTGGCGGACAGCTGGCGCAGCAGCTGCCAGGAGCGCACCTCCATGCCCACCTCGTCGAGCTGGAACGGCTTGAGCTCGGCGCCGAGGAAGAGGTTCTCGACCACGCTCAGGTTCTCGCACAGGGCGAGGTCCTGGTACACCGTGGCGATGCCGAGGTGCTGGGCGGCACTCGGGCTGGTGATGTGCACCTCCTGGCCCTCGAAGGTGATGGTGCCGCTGTCGGCGGCGTGCACCCCGGCCAGCACCTTCACCAGCGTGGACTTGCCCGCGCCGTTGTCGCCGACCACGGCCACCACCTCGCTGGCCGCGACGTCGAGGTCGATGTCGGTCAGCGCGGCGACGGCGCCGAAGCTCTTGCTGATGCTGCGCAGCGACAGAATCACGTTCTTCGTTGGCCCATGGGGGTCGCCCCCCCTGCCCACGACCGGTTCCCCCGACATCAGGAGATCCCGAGCTTGTCGCAGCCGGCCTTGTACTCCGCGGTGCAGACGTCGCCGGCCTCGTAAATGCCGCCGTCGACGATGACCGCCTTGAGGTTCTCAGCGGTGACGACCTCGGGCTCGAACAGCTGCGACGGGGTGTTGAACAGCTTGGCCTGCTCCTCCGGCGCCTGGCCCTGGGCCAGCAGCCAGGCCGCGTCCGCCGCAGCCTCGGCGACGGTCTTGATCGGCTTGGAGATGGTGTTGTACTGGTCGCCGGCCACGATCCGCTGGATCGCCGCCAGCTCCGCGTCGTTGCCCGTGATCGGCGGCACGTTGCCGCCCGCGGCCTTGAAGGCCGAGATGGCGCCACCGCCGGTGCCGTCGTTGGCCGCGACCACGCCGACGATCTTGTCGTCGAAGCGGGTGATCTGGCCGGAGGTCCAGTCCTGGGCCTTGGCCGGCTGCCACTCCGGGGTGTCGAACTCGCCGAGCAGCTCGAAGCCGGAGCCGTCGACCACGCTGTGCACACCCTTCTTGATCAGGCCGGCCGCCGCGTCGGTGGGCGAGCCGTTGATCTGGAGCAGACCGCCCTTGGCGCTGTCGGCCTTGAGCTTGTCGACCAGCGACTGGGCGATGCTGGCGCCGATCTTCTCGTTGTCGAAGGAGACGTAGAAGTCAGCGGGCACGTCGGGGATTGGCCGGTCGTAGGAGAGCACCTTGACCCCCTGGGACTGCGCCGTGCGCACGATGGTGGCGGCGCCCGCGGTGTCGACCGCGTCGAGCACCAGCACCGTGGCGCCCTGGGCCAGCGCGGAGTTCGCCTGCTGCTGCTGCTTGCTCGCGTCGGAGTCGGCGTTCTGGTAGATCACCGTGCAGCCCGGGCAGAGCTGCTTCATCTTGGCCTCGAACAGCGGGCGGTCCTGCTGCTCGTAGCGGGTGGAGGCCAGGTCGGGCATCAGGAAGGCGACCTTGGCCGCCGATGCGTCGACCGACTGGCCGCTGGTCTGGCCGCCGGGGGCGGCAGCCTGCTGCTCGCACCCCGTCAGCGCGGTGACCGCGAGCGCGGTGGCCGCCAGGGTGATGGCAAGACGGGTGGGGGTGGTGGACACCGGGGCTGCTCCTTGTCTAGGGGTGAACTGTGGACGACGCGCTGTCGGTCAGGGCGTGGGCGGAAGCAGGGAGACCTTGATCGACGCCGTTCCGTCGGCGACGAGGTCGAGGCCCTGCTGGAAGTCGGCCAGCGGGAGCTGGTGGGTGACGATCTCGTTGAGGGGGAGCCGACCGGACTCGAGCATCCGGGCGGCGGCGGGCCAGCAGTGCGGGCCCAGGTGGGCGCCCAGCACGTCGAGCTCCTTGTCGTCGGAGATGATCGACCAGTCGACGGTCACGTCGGAGCCGAAGACGCTGTACTCCACGAACGTGCCCAGCTTGCGAAGCAGGGCGAGCCCCTGGCCGACCGCGGAGGGATGCCCGCTGCCCTCGAGGTAGACGTCGGCGCCGTAGCCGCCGGTCAGGTCGAGCACCGCGGCGAGCACGTCGTCGGTGCCGATGTTCAGGGTGAGCGTCGCCCCGCACTGCTTGGCCAGGGCCAGCTTGTGGTCGGACATGTCCAGGGCGATCACCTGGGCGGGGCCCTTGGCCGCGGCGCCGGCGACCATGCCCAGCCCGATCGGACCGCACCCGGCCACCACCACGACGTCCTCGAACTGGATGCCACCGCGCTCCACGGCGTGCAGCGCACAGGACAGCGGCTCGACGAAGGCGGCGTGCGCCGCCGGCAGGGCGTCGGAGATCTTGTGCACGAGGGCCTCGGCGGGGAAGACCATGTACTCCGCCATCGCCCCGGGCGTACGCCGCTTGAAGCCGTAGATGTCGTGCGGGGCGCACATCCAGTACTGGCCGCGGCGGCAGTAGCGGCACTGCCAGCAGGGCACGATCTGCTCCGAGGTGACCCGGTCACCGACGGCCACACCCCAGCGCTCGGCCGCCGCCTCGTCCAGCTCGACCACCCGGCCGACGAACTCGTGGCCCGGCACGACCTCGGTCTCGGCCCAGGCCGGACGGGTCGCGTCGCCCCAGAACTTGGCCGCCCCGTGGTAACACTTCAGGTCGCTGGCGCAGATGCCGACGGCCTCGACGCGGATCAGGGCCTCGCCGGGTCCGGCGGTGGGGCGGGGCAGCTCGGTCAGCCGGTAGTCACGTGGACCGTGGTTGACCACCGCCTGCATGGTGTCTGCCATGAACAGCCTGCCCCCTGTGACTCCGACTCTGGAACCTGGTGCTGCTGAACCTAGTCCCGCCGTAGAACAGTTGTCCAGAGACAGCCAACTACTTGAACATATGTTCTTACGGGCCGAGCCCGACGCGGGGTCAGCCGTCCAGGTTCAGGGCCTGCGCGGTGGGCACGTCGGTGACCAGGTGGCTGATGTAGCGGTGCCGGGCGGCCGCCCGGATCGCGGGCACCTTCTCCGGTCCGGCGGCGACGCCGATGGAGGCCGGCAGCGCCCGCAGGGCGTCGAGCGGGATGGCGACCAGACGCGACGAGCCCGGGAAATCCACCGGTCGGCCCTCCGCGTCGAAGAACCGGGAGCAGACGTCACCGACGGCGCGGCTCAGGCTCGCGGCGTCCCGGGGTACGAAGGCCGGGATGACCGTCCGGCCGTCGAGTGCGGTGCCCAGGCCGACCAGGGCGCACCGGGCCCGGGCCCACGCGTCCAGCACCCGCCGGAAGCTCGGGTCCTGCAGCAGCGAGCGCCGCAGGGACGCGCTGGGCAGGGCGGGGGCATAGAGGTAGAGCGGACGGCCGCCGCCCCGCTCGGCCACCAGCGCGGTCATCACGTTGGTCTGGTACCACGGCTCCGGCTCCTCCTGGCCGCCGACCGTGGGGGCGACCACGACGCCGGGCAGCCGGGGGAGCTCCTGGGACAGGCACTGGTAGAGGGTCATCCCCGATGAGACCAGCAGCACGTCCTCCGGCACCAGCCGGGCGTCCAGCAGGGCCTGGCTGACCGCGGGGGCCAGGCGGCGGCCGAGGGACTCCTTCTCCCCGCCCGCGAGGTAGACCCGCTGCAGCCCCAGACGGGCGGCCACCAGCTCGGCCAGGGTGTCGGTCGCGCTCGTCGAGCGGCGGACCGTGATCTCCACGATGCCCACGTGCCGGGCCTCGGCCAGCAGCCGGCTGACCGTCGGCCGGCTGACCGACAGGCTGGTCGCCACGTCGGCCTGGGTGAGGCCCTCCTCGTAGTACAACCGCGCGGCGTCGTACATCAGGTCGGCGGGGAACCGTGATTCGCCGGCGTCGATCGGGTCGGCAGTGGTCATCGCGACGTCCTCGAGCGAGAACAATGGTGCCTCAGTGTAGAACCGATGTGTCCCCGGCCGCGACCACCGGCGAGCCGCCGGTCACGGTGCGGGGGCCGGTCAGAGGCCGCCGGTGGACCAGAGCAGTCCGCTGGCCCCGCTGAGCCGGGCGGCGTACGCCACGGCCTGGGCGTCGGTCAGGCTGCTGACGAAGTCGATGATCCCCCGGCCGCGGCCCATCCGGGCCAGGTCGGAGTCCTCGGTCCGGCCGTCGAGCCACTCGGGGTGCTCGGCCGCCACCCGCGCGTACGCCGCGGTCGCCGTCTCGACCAGGTCGACCAACCGGCGCGGGGCGCGTACGGCATCACCCCGGTCGCTCAGCCACTCGTCGAAGGCGACCACCAGCTGCTGCACGGTCTGCTCCTGGCCGCGCTGCAGCATGGCGAGGTCGGGGCGCTCGAGGATGAAGTACTGGTTGACGAACTTGAGCACCGACACCTGGTGCCAGGCCGGCGGGCTCAGGCAGACGTAGCCGGACCGCACCGGGGGGTCGGCGATCGGCGCGACGGCCCCGATCAGCTCGTCGATCCAGACCGAGGTGAAGCCGGTCACCGCCCGGTCCGCGGCCATCGACCCGTCGTAGGGCCGGGCGAGCACGGCATCGACGAACTCCGCGCCAACCCGGGCCACGGCGGCGGCGAAGGTCTCCTCGTCGAATATCCACCGGTCACGGCCGGCCAGCCGCCGGCGC
>CAXTVE010000153.1:6729-7374 GCA_964247485.1 uncultured Propionibacteriaceae bacterium | reverse complement strand
TCCCCGGACCGGCAACCCCCGAGGCGTTCCGGTCGACGGCGACGAGGAAGGTGCCGCCGAGCACCGACGCTAGGAGGGTCGCGGCTGCGACGGCTCCCGCGAGGGCGACCCGGCGGCGGCGGGAGGTCCGCAGGGCGCCGCTCGCGCCGGGCACCGACGTCCGCAGCTCGACGTCACCGACGAGCTGCGCAAAGTGGTCGTCGAGCTTGTCGGTCCGGCCGGGGCGCTCAGACACGGTTGCTCTCCATTCCGGTGGGGGTCGGCCGAGGGTTTTCGTCTGCGTCGTCGAGCAGGCCGGCGAGCGCGGCGCGGCCCCGGGAGAGGCGGGCCTTGATCGTGCCGTCGGGACAGCCCTCGAGCTGGGCCACCTCGTGGACCGACAGGTCACCGAGGTGGTGCAGCACGATGGCGCGGCGCTGGGTCACGGGGAGCTGTGCCAGGGCCCGCGCGAGGGCGATCGCCCCGGCGTCCGGCCCCGGCACCGGGTCCGGGTCACGACTGCGGAGCAGGAACGCCCGGGCCACCCGGACCCGCCGCCACCGGCTGACCGCCAGCCGGGTCGCCACCTGGCGGACCCAGGCCGCCGGCTCCTCGTAGGCGCTGAGCCGTGACCAGCGCGGCCACGCCCGGGTGTAGGCCTCCTGG
>CAXTVE010000153.1:0-6719 GCA_964247485.1 uncultured Propionibacteriaceae bacterium | reverse complement strand
TGCCGTCATCGCCTTCCTGTGGGCCTCCGACATGGGCAGCCAGACCTTCGTCGGCGGCGCCCAGCTCGCCGGTGACGGCGTACGCACAGGCCACGGTCCGCGCCCAGGTGGCGTCGTAGAAGGCTGCGAACTCCTCGACGGCGTCCACGTTGGTCTCGGCCATCAGTCCCCTCGGTCGCTCCGTGGTCCTTCATCCACCACGGACACGCGCCATCGGGGGAGGTGGTTGCATCCTCGGGTGTCCAGGAGGGGTCAGGGCGTCGGCGCCAACGTGACCTCGACCGCCACCGGGCCCTCGGCCTCGGACCAGGTCACCTCGCCGGTGATCCGGCCCACGGCCCGCAGGTCGGCTTCGACGGCCTGGAGCGCGGCCAGCGCGGCGGCCGACCCGCTGACGTGCGCGGCGGCGATCTCGGTGCGCATCGACACCTTGGCCTGAGACTTCGCCCCCCGGATGGAGATCAACGCGGCCGACACCTCGGACAGCAGCGCCGGGTCGCCGCCGCCCGACACCTCGCTCGCACTCGGCCACCGGGCCTGGTGGATCGAGCCCTCGCGCCACCAGGACCAGACCTCCTCGGTGACGAAGGGCATGATCGGCGCCAGCAGCCGCAGCACCACGTCCAGGGTCAGCCCCAGGGTGGCCTGGGCCGACCGGCTCGCCGGACCGTCGCCCGCGTACGCCCGCTCCTTGACCAGCTCGAGGTAGTCGTCACAGAACTGCCAGAAGAACTGCTCGGTGACCTCGAGGGCGCCGGTGTAGTCGTACGCCGCGAACGCCGCCGTGGCCTGCTCGACCACGGTCCGCAGCTGGGCCAGCAGCGACAGGTCGACCGGCTCGCTGACTGCCGTCCGGTCGGCCACCGCGCCGGTGCCGAGGGCGAACTTGCTGGCGTTGAGCACCTTGAGAGCCAGCCGCCGGCCGACCTTCATCTCCGCCTCGTCGAACGGGGAGTCCAGCCCGGGCCGCGCCTTCGCGGCCCGCCAGCGCACCGCGTCCGAGCCGTAGCGATCCAGGATCTCGGTCGGCACCACCGTGTTGCCCTTGGACTTGCTCATCTTCTTGCGGTCCGGGTCCATCACGAACCCGCTGATCATCGAGCGGTACCAGGGCAGCGAGTGGTTCTCGTAGTGCGCGCGCACCACCCGGGAGAACAGCCAGGTGCGGATGATCTCGTGGGCGTGGGTGTTCAGGTCCATCGGGAAGGTGAGCTCGAAGAGCTCTGCGTCCCGCTCCCAGCCGCAGACGATCTGCGGGCTCAACGAGGAGGTCGCCCAGGTGTCCATCACGTCGGGGTCGGCCATGAACCCGCCGGGGGTGTCGCGCTGGTCCTCGGCGTACCCCGGCGGCAGCTCGCTGCTCGGGTCGACCGGCAGGCTGGCCTCCTCGGCCAGGATCGGGTGCGCGTAGTCCGGCTGTCCCTCGCCGTCCAGCGGGTACCAGACCGGGAACGGCACCCCGAAGAAGCGCTGCCGCGAGATCAGCCAGTCGCCGTTCAGCCCGCCCACCCAGTTGTCGTAGCGGTACTTCATGTGCGGCGGCACCCAGGCCAGCTCCTCGCCGCGCTCCAGCATCGCGGCCTTCAGGTCGGCGTCGCGGCCGCCGTTGCGGATGTACCACTGCCGGGTGGAGACGATCTCGAGCGGCTTCTCGCCGCGCTCGTAGAAGTTGGCCTTGCGCGCCGTCGGCGTCGGCTCGCCGTCCAAATCGCCGGTCTCCCGCAGGGCGTCGACCACGGCCGCCCGGGCCGAGAACGTGGTCAGCCCGGCGATCGCCTCCCACGCGGAGGGGTCGCTGATCCAGTCCGGCTGGTCACGCAGCACCCGGCCGTCGCGGCCGATGATCACCCGGGCCGGCAGCTGCAGCTCCCGCCACCAGGTCACGTCGGTCAGGTCGCCGAAGGTGCAGCACATCGCGATGCCCGCGCCCTTGTCCGGCTCGGCGGCCTCGTGGGCCAGCACCGGCAGCTCCACGCCGTAGAGGGGGGAGCGGACCGTGGTCCCGAACAGCGGCTGGTAGCGCTCGTCGTCGGGGTGGGCGATCAGGGCCACGCACGCGGCGATGAGCTCGGGCCGGGTGGTCTCGATGTAAACGGGCTGCTGGTCGTCCGAGCGGGAGAAGGCGACCCGGTGGTACGCGCCGGGGTAGTCGCGCGCCTCCAGCTCGGCCTGGGCCACCGCGGTCTGGAACGTGACGTCCCACAGGGTCGGCGCCTCGGCCAGGTAGGCCTCGTCGCGGGTCACGTTGCGCAGGAATCCACGCTGGGCCACGGCGATCGAGTCGTCGGAGATGGTGGTGTAGAGGGTGGACCAGTCGACACTGAGCCCCACCCGGCGCCACAGGTCCTCGAACGCGCGCTCGTCCACGTGCGTCAGCTCGTGGCACAGGGCCACGAAGTTGCGCCGGCTGATCCGGATCGCGTTCTTCGGGTCCGGCTTGGCCGGCGGGGTGAAGTCCGGGTCGTAGGGAACCGTCGGGTCGCAGCGCACGCCGTAGAAGTTCTGCACCCGGCGTTCGGTCGGCAAGCCGTTGTCGTCCCAGCCGATCGGGTAGAACACGTGGAGGCCGGTCATCCGCTGGTAGCGGGCGACCAGGTCGGTGTGGGTGTAGGAGAACACGTGCCCCACGTGCAGCGAGCCCGACACCGTGGGCGGCGGGGTGTCGATGCTGAACACCTCGGCGCGGCTGTCCGGCCGGACGAATGCGTACGTGCCTTCCTCGCGCCAGCGCGCGATCCACTTGTCCTCCAGGCCCTCGAGCGCCGGCCTCTCCGGTACGCGCGCGGCACCGGGTCCGGTGGTCGCGTCAGGTCGGAGCTCAGTGGAGGTGGTCACGGGTCGCCAGTCTAGAGAAGGCCAGGCGGTCGCGTCCGACGGTTTCGCCCATATACCCCCTGGGGGTATTGTTGAGGCATGGCCCATCAGCAATACGCCAGTCCCGCCGGGCGGGAGCTGACCAGACTCGCTGTCTCGGCGACGCTGCACTGCTTGACCGGCTGCGCGATCGGTGAGGTCCTCGGCATGGTGCTGGCCACGTGGTGGGGCTGGACCGCCGGACCGAGCATCGCGCTCGCGGTCGCCCTGGCCTTCCTGTTCGGGTACGCGCTGACCATCCGGCCGGTGCTGCGCTCGGGGTTGCCGATCCGGGCGGCGATCAGAGTCGCGCTCGCGGCGGACACCCTGTCGATCCTGACCATGGAGGTCGTCGACAACGCGATCCTGCTGGTCATCCCCGGCGCCATGAACTCCGGGCTCACCAGTCCACTGTTCTGGGGCAGCCTGGCCGTCGCGCTGGCCGTCGCCTTCCTCGTGACGGTGCCGGTCAACCGGGCCCTGATCGCCCGCGGCAAGGGCCACGCGGTCGTCCACGCCCACCACTGACTTTATGGTCTGGCAGCTCGCGCCCGGCCTCGCCGGGTGCTGCGTCCTTCCTCCTCGCTCGCACGACGGAAGAGCGGTGTCGTGCTTGCTCGTCGTCCAGGCCGCAGCGGGCTCGGCCTTGCCGACGCTCGCCGCCTCGCGGGGCGCCGCCCAGTGCTCAGCCCGTCCGGCGGGCCGGTCCTAGACTGGGCCGGTCATGCCTGAGCCCATCCTGGTCGAACCCACGCACGCCGAGATCGTCGCGGCGCTGCAGTCCCGTTGGCCCGAGGAACGGGTGGCGCCGAGCCTGGGTCGCATCCAGGCCCTGACCGAGCTGCTCGGCGACCCGCAGCGCGCGTACCCGGTGATCCACCTGACGGGCACCAACGGCAAGGGCAGCACCGCGGCCATGATCGAGTCGCTGCTGCGGGCCGACGGCCTGCGGACCGGTCGGTTCACCTCCCCGCACGTGACCAGCGTGACCGAGCGGATCACCATCGACGGCGAGCCGATCAGCGAGGAGCGGTTCGACGCGACCTGGCGCGAGATCGAGCCCTACGTCGCCCTGGTCGACGACCGCCTCATCGACGGTGTCGAGCTGACGTTCTTCGAGATCATCACCGCCATGGCATACGCGGCGTTCGCCGACGCGCCGATCGACGTTGCGGTGGTCGAGGTGGGGCTGGGCGGCACCTGGGACGCCACCAACGTGGCCGACGCCGGGGTCGCCGTGGTCACCCCCATCGACCTCGACCACACCCACCTGCTGGGCACCGACGTCGCCGCGATCGCCCGGGAGAAGGCCGGCATCATCAAGCCCGGTGCGCACGCCATCCTGGCCGGCCAGCCGCTCGAGGCGGCCCAGGTGCTGCTCGAGCGCTGCGCGGAGGTCGGAGCGCTGCCGCAGCGGGAGGGGATCGACTTCGGGGTGATCGACCGGCAGCTCGCGGTCGGCGGCCAGGTCATCCGGGTGAACAGCGCCGAGGGTCCGGTGGACGACGTCTTCCTGCCGCTCTACGGCGCCCACCAGGCGGCCAACGCAGCGCAGGCCCTGGCCGCGGTGGAGGCCTTCCTCGGGCTCAAGGCGCTGCATCCGGAGGTGGTCCGGGAGGGCTTCGCCGCGGTCCGCTGGCCCGGCCGGATGGAGGTCGTCCGCCGCTCGCCGACCGTTGTGCTGGACGCGGCGCACAACCCCCACGGCGCCCGGGCCACCGTGGCCGCCGTCGCGGAGGCGTTCGCCTTCACCCCGCTGGTCGGCGTGGTGGCCGTGATGGCGGACAAGGACGCCCGCGGGTTGCTCACGGTTTTCGAAGAGGTGATGAACCAGGTCGTCGTCACTGCTGTCGCCTCCACGTCGCGCGGCCTGCCGGCCCCCGCCCTGGGCGAGCTGGCGGCCGAGATCTTCGGGGCCGACCGGGTCCAGGTCGCGCCGCGGCTGGACGATGCGATCGAGCTGGCCATCGGTCTGGCCGAGGCCCAGGGAGCCGGCACGCCCGGCGTGCTGGTCACCGGGTCGGTGGTGGCGGTCGGCGAGGCCCGCACCCTGCTGGTCGCCCCCCACGAGGCCCCGGAGCGGCCCGCCTCCGACGACCCGGACGACGACTGGGACGCCGACTACGACGAGAACGGCCACGAGCCCGACCGTGAGCTCTGGACATGACGCTGACCCCCCGGAACCCGATGCGGGTCGTGCTGCTGTCCATCCTG
The DNA here is from genome assembly GCA_964247485.1 of uncultured Propionibacteriaceae bacterium. Classification (GTDB taxonomy): domain Bacteria; phylum Actinomycetota; class Actinomycetes; order Propionibacteriales; family Propionibacteriaceae; genus Microlunatus. The sequence continues at coordinate 1,652 of CAXTVE010000153.1, read as the reverse complement.
CTGTTCGAGGTGATCGCCTTCGGGCTGGCCATCCCGGTGATGATCCTGGTCTCCGGTGCGCCGGCGCTCAGCGCTTCCCTCCTCGGCGGGGGAGCGGCCCTGCTGGCGCTGGTGGCGGCCGGGCTGTTCCGGCGGCCGGCCGGCTACCTGGTCGGCTGGATCACCCAGCCGGTGGGGGTGGTGCTCGGCTTCCTGACCGCGCCGATGTTCTTCGTCGGCGCGATGTTCCTGGGCCTGTGGGTGATCACGTTCATCCTGGGCAAGCGGCTGGACGGGCACGCCGCGGCCACCGCCTAGCCCTCGACGCGGGCCTCGGCCAGCAGCCTGGCCGCCGCCTCGGCGTTCACTCCCTCCGTCAGGTCGAAGGCGGTGCCCCGTTCGCCGTCGGCGCTGACCACCGGGTTGGCCAGCAGGCCGGACAGGTCGACATCGCTCAGCCCGGCGCTGCGCAGGGCGGCCGCAAAGGTCCACTCGGCGGCGTGCTGGGCGCCACCGAAGAAGCGCATCAGCTCCCCGAGCCCCTCGAGCGGACCCGCTGACATGTGCACCCCGTTGAAGTTGGAGTTGACCGTGCTCAGGCCGTACGCCGCAGGCTCGGCCCGCAACCGTCCCCGGATCGAGCCGGCCGCCGCCTTCGCCGGATCGGTCGCGCCGATCAGCTCCGACCGCAGCACGTCCCAGTCGGTGCTGCTGCTGCCGTGCAGGAACGCGCAGGTCGCATCCGCGGCGGTGAAGAAGCCCAGCTGGCGGGGGTGGAAGCCGTTCAGGATGATGACCGGGTCGGCGTCCATCCGCACCTGGGCGGCGTAGGTGCCCGGTCCGAGGCGCTCGACCTCGGCATTGGCGAACAGCATCCCCAGCGCGTACGCGCCCATCTGCGGGTGGCGGTCCAGGAACTGGTGCCCGCCGAGCACCTCGGCGCTGCCCAGCCCGTCCCCGTACGCCTGCTGGAGTGCCTGCTCAGCCGCCTCGGTCAGTGCCGGCCGGCCCTCGCGGGAGATCTGGTTGATCACCCCGTAGTGCTGCTGCATCACCCCGGTCGACTCCAGCTCCGGGCCGGTCACCACCTCGACCCGGTGCACGCTCACCGCGTGATCGGCGAAGGACGAGGCGAACAGGTCCCACACCCGGCTGAGGTGGTCATCCTCAAGCCGGCCCAGCTCGGGCTTGCTGAAGATCACGAACTCGTTGCCGGTCGGGTCCCCGGTCCCGCTGCCGAACCGCTTGGTCACCGCCGCCTCGACCGACGCTGCGCTCATGGCCTCAGCCTGCCGGGTTCGCCCCGGCGACGGCAAACCGCCTCACTAGGGTGAAGGCGTGAGTGGACGCCGCGTGGTCGTGGTCGGCGCGGGGTTGGCCGGACTGGCCTGCGCTCAGCGGCTGAGCACCGCGGGGGTCGCGACCGTCGTCCTCGAGGCCTCCGACGGCGTCGGCGGCCGGGTCCGGACCGACGTGGTCGACGGCTTCCGGTGCGACCGCGGCTTCCAGCTGATCAACCCGTCCTACCCGGCGCTGAGGCGCGCCGTGGACCTGGCCGCCCTGGACCTGAAGCCCTTCGCAGCCGGGGTCACCGTCGCCCATGGCGCCACCCGCAGCACGCTGGCCGACCCGCGCCGGGAGCCGGCCCTGGCGTACGCCACGCTGCGGGCGCC
>CAXTVE010000152.1:3549-7394 GCA_964247485.1 uncultured Propionibacteriaceae bacterium | reverse complement strand
CCCTGAGTCGCCGTCGGCGACCCCGAGCGCCAGCCCGACGCCGACGGCCAAGCCGATCAAGGCCTCGGACAACTTCGACGCCGTGCAGGTCACCGGCGAGTACGGCGACCCGCCCAAGGTGAAGGTGAAGTCACCCTGGGCCATCGACAAGACCCGCACCGAGGTGCTGACCCCATCCGAGGGCGATGTGGTCAAGGAGGGTCAGACCGTCGAGGTCAACTATTTCGGGGTCGACGCGCGCACCGGCAAGACCTTCGACGAGTCGTTCAGCCGCGGCACACCGATCGCCTTCAGCCTCGCCCAGGTGGTGCCGGGCTTCAGCAAGGGCCTGGTCGGGCAGCGGCAGGGCAGCCGGGTGGTCATCGCGATGCCCGGCAAGGACGGCTATGACGCCTCCGGCGGCAACCCGCAGGCCGGCATCGAGGTCGGGGACACGCTGGTCTTCGTGGTCGACCTGGTGGGGGTGCAGCTGTCGGGACCCCGCGGCGACGCCGTCGCGCCCAAGGCCGGCCTGCCGACCGTGGCCGACAAGAACGGCGTCCCCGAGATCACCGTGCCCAAGGCCGACCCGCCGACCAGCCTGCAGGTCCAGCCGCTGATCAAGGGCAAGGGGAAGAAGGTCGGGGAGAACGACCAGATCTTCTTCGACTACCGCTGGGTGCGCTGGAGCGACGGCAAGCTGCTGGAGGAGTCCTACGGCGCCGAGCCGGCCCAGGCCGGGCTGACCAGCCTGCTCCCCGGGATGGTCAAGGGGCTGACCGGGCAGACCGTCGGCAGCCGGGTGCTGCTGGTCATCCCGCCGGCCGAGGGTTACCCCGACGGCAACCCGACCCCGTCGCTCGGCCCGAACGAGACCCTGGTCATGGTCGTCGACCTGCTGTTCACCCAGGCCGCTCAGTAGTCACGACCCAGGGCCGGCGGGGCAGCCGGCCGGGGTCGAAGTGCGGCAGCAGCCCGGCCGCGGTGCCCGCCGGCGGCAGACCCAGCGAGACAGCGATCGTGCCCAGCACCTGCTCCTTGGTCACCCCGACCGCGGCCAGGTCGGTCAGGGTGACCGCCCCGTCCCGCTTGGCCAGCCGGCGGCCCTCGGGGTTGAGCGCGAGGGGCACGTGCGCGTACGCCGGCACCGGGTGGCCGAGCAGCGTGGCCAGGAAGGCCTGGCTGACCGCCGCGGGCCGCAGGTCCTCGCCGCGGACCACCTGGTCGACGCCGGTCTCGCCGTCGTCGACCACCACGGCGAGGTGGTAGGCGGCCACCCCGTCGTTGCGCCGGAGCACCAGATCGTCCACCGCGCCCGTCACGCTGCCGTAGATCAGGTCGTGGACCGTCTGCTCGGCCCCGTCGCTCCGCAGCCGCAGGGCCGGCGGACGCGTCCGGCGCCGTTCCTCCCGCTCCGCCGGATTCAGGTCCCGGCAGGTGCCCGGGTAGCGCGGGGTCGCGCCGTGCGGTGCGCTGGCCGCCTCGGCGATCTCCCGGCGGGTGCAGAAGCACTCGAAGGTGCGTCCCGCCAGCCGGGTCAGCGCGGCGGCGTACGCGTCGGTCCGCCCGCTCTGCACCAGCGTCGGCGGGTCGAAGTCCAGGCCCAGGGCGACGAGGTCGGCGGCCTGCCGCTCGGCGACCCCGGGCCGCACCCGGCCGGCGTCCAGGTCCTCGATCCGGAGCAGGAACCGGCGGCCGGTCGTGCGGGCGAACAGCCACGCCAGCACCGCCGTCCGCAGGTTGCCCAGGTGCAGGTCGCCGGTCGGGCTGGGGGCGTAGCGACCCGCGCCGGGAGAACCGGTCACGTCCCTCCGTCCCTGGTAGCGTGCGAGGCGAACTTCTCCGTGAGGAAGTAGATCGATCCCGATGACGACCCGCAAGACCGAGCGGATTCTCAACCTCACGATCTGCCTGCTCGTCGCCGACCGCTATCTCACCAAGGAGCGGATCCGGGAGGCTGTCGAGGGCTACCACGACCTGACCGATGCCGCGTTCGAGCGGACCTTCGAGCGGGACAAGGACGAGCTCCGGGCCCTGGGCGTGCCGATCGAGGTCGGGCACGCGGACGTGCTGTTCGACGACGAGCCGGGCTACCGGGTGCGGCCCAGCGAGTTCTCCCTGCCGGCCATCGAGCTGGACGCCGAGGAGGCCTCGGTGGTCGGGGTCGCGGCCCGGGTGTGGCAGCACGCCAGCATGGCCGAGTCGACCCGCAGCGCCCTGGCCAAGCTGCGGGCCGCGGGGATCGAGCCCGACCCCGCCCAGCTCTCGGCGCTGGCGCCGTCGGTGCAGGCCAGCGAGCCGAGCTTCGCACCGCTGTGGTCCGCGGTGCTGGAGCGGACCCGGGTGAGCTTCACCTACCGTGACGGGGAACGGCGGACGCTCGAGCCGTGGGGGCTCACGGCGTCGCGGGGCCGCTGGTACGTGATCGGCCACGACGTCGACCGCCGCGCCACCCGGATGTTCAAGCTGTCCCGGATCGCCGACCTGCCCCGGAAGGCGTCCCGGAACGGCGCGTACACGGTGCCGGTCGACCTCGACCTGCGTGCGCTGGCCCGGAGGCTGGCCCCGCCGGAGCCGACCCACAGCGCTGTGCTGTTGATCCGCAAGGGGCGGGCCCCGGCACTGGCCCGGCGGGGTGAGCCAGCCGCGGCCGAGGCCCTGCCGGGCGGCTTCGAGGCGTTCGCCGTGGCGTACGGCGACTGGTGGAACCTGGTCGAGGAGGTCGTCCCGTACGGGTCGGACGTGGTCGTGCTTGAGCCGCCCGAGCTGCGGGAGGCGGTGCTGCGCACGCTGCGGGCGGTGGCCGCGACCGGCCGGGCCGCGTGACGTCCCAGGCCCAGGTCCGTCGGCTGCTGAGCCTGGTCCCCTACCTGCGGGAGCACGACGGCGTCGCGATGGCCGACGTCGCCGCCGCGTTCGCGATCGACGAGAAGACGCTGCGGGAGGACCTGAGCGTGCTGTGGATGTGCGGGCTGCCCGGCCTGGCCCCGGGCGACCTGATCGACATCGACATGGACGCGGTGGACGGCGACGGGGTGATCCACCTCAGCAACGCCGACTACCTGACCCGGCCGTTGCGGCTGTCCGCGGACGAGGCGCTGGCCCTGGTGCTCGCCCTGCGCACGCTGCGGGAGATCGCCGGCCCGGGGGAGCGGGATGCCGTCGACCGGGCGCTGAAGAAGCTCGCGGCAGCGGCCGGTGACAGTCGGGCCACGGACCAGGCGAGCGTCACGGTCACCGCGGGGCGGGACGACGTCCAGGCCCGGGTGAACGACGGGCTGGAGCACGGGCGGCGGCTGGACCTGACCTACGACGTGGCCTCGCGGGCGGTGACCACCCGGCGGCTGGTCGACCCGCTGCGGGTCTTCGTGCTGGAGGGCTACGGCTACCTGGAGGCCTGGTGCTACTCGGCCGGCGCCCTGCGGACCTTCCGACTGGACCGGATCGCCGCGGTGGAGGTCACCAGTACCCCGGTCGAGCCGCACGCCGTGCAGCTGAAGGACCTGTCCACCGGCTGGTTCGACCGGCTGCAGGACTTCCCACTGGTCACCCTGGCGCTCGAGGCCTGGGCGGCCTGGGTGGCGGAGTACTACCCGACCGAGAGCATCAGCCGCCAGGACGACGGCCGGCTGACGGTGACACTGCGGGTGACCGACCCGGCCTGGCTGCGCAGCCTGCTGCTCCGGCTCGGCGGGGGCGCCCGGGTGGTCTCGCCCGCGGGCGCCGGTGACTCGGCCGCCGCCGTCGCCCAGGAGGCCCTGGACCAGTACGCCGCTCTCGGCTACCTGACCTGACTTAACAGCCTGTACTCGTGCCTCGCAGCTGCTGCAGCCCCCGGCCCGCGCACGCTCCGCGGGGGGGTAGGG
>CAXTVE010000152.1:0-3539 GCA_964247485.1 uncultured Propionibacteriaceae bacterium | reverse complement strand
GTACAGGCTGTTAAGTCGAAGGTTGCGGCGGCGTAAGGTGCTGGGCGTGGTGTGGGTGTTCGTGTTCGGCGGGATCGCGCTGGTCGGGTTGATCATGCTGGTGGCGTACGGGGTCTGGCTGGCGCACAAGGCCGCGGACGTGATGAGCGAGGTGCAGGTGCTCGCCGACCGCGCCGACCAGCTGGCCGACCTGCTCGGCCAGATCCAGCCGCCCGACACGGCCCCGGCGCCGGGCGGAAGCACAGCCTTCTCCTAGCGGCCGCACACCCGGCCGAAGTCGCGCCGACGTAGGATGACAGACGCCTGCAGGTGTCGACGTCCGGAAGAGGAACCATGACCCCACTCGTGCTCGGTCTCGGCGTGCCCGAGCTGTTGATCATCCTGGCCGTCGTGCTGCTGCTGTTCGGCGGCTCCCGGCTGGCCGGCATCGGCAAGAGCACCGGCCGGGCCATCAAGGAGTTCAAGTCCGAGACCCGCGGACTCGAGGGCGCGCAGGACCCGAAGGCCAAGCCGCCGGCGGATGCCGATGCCTCGACCTACGACCAGCCCCCCTCCTCCGGCAGCTCCGCCGCCGACGCCTCGGCGAGCGCCCCCCGGCGCCCCGTCTAGCCTGAGGACGACCAGATCCCGCCGTGTCCCTGACTATCAAGGGACGGCCGATCCGCTTCAGCCTGAAGTGGCTCAAGCCGCCGCCCGTGCCCGTCGACGGGTCCATGACCCTGTTCGAGCACCTGCGGGAGCTGCGCTACCGGCTGGTCATCGCCGCGCTGGCCATCATCGTGGCCACCGTCTTGTCGGCATTTTTCTACGACCCGCTCTTCAGCGTGCTGCGCCGCCCCTACGACCTCGGTATCGCCGACCTCGAGGCCAGCAACCCCGGCTCGCGGACCGACCTGGTGAACCTCAACCTGACCTCGCCGCTCAAGCTCGCGGTCCAGGTCTGCCTGGTCGCCGGGCTGGTGCTGAGCGGACCCATCTGGCTGTACCAGCTCTGGGCCTTCATCGTGCCGGGTCTGCTGGCCAAGGAGAAGAAGTGGGCGCTGGCCTTCATCGGCGTGGCCAGCCCGCTGTTCGCCGCGGGGGTCGCCACCGCGTACTTCGTGCTGCCCAAGGCCATCTCGGTGCTGCTCGGTTTCACCGCCGAGGGTGTGTCCAACCTGCAGGACATCAACCTGTTCCTGTCCTTCATGCTGCGGCTGATGGTGGTCTTCGGGATCGCCTACCTGATCCCGCTGCTGGTGCTGATGCTGAACATCGTCGGCGTGGTGAAGGCCAGCCAGCTGGCGAAGTACCGCACCCTGGTCATCTTCGGCACCTTCGTCTTCGGGGCGGTGGCGACCCCGTCGACCGACCCCATCTCCATGCTGGCCCTGGCCCTGCCCATGTCGGTGCTGTTCCTGCTCGCCGAGGCGATCGCCCACGTGCTGGACCGGCGCAAGGCGCGTCGCGCCCGGGCCGCCGGTGACGAGCTGGTGGCATCGGACCGGGCGCTGCGCGAGCTCTCGTCGGAGAGCCCGTCGACCGACCGGTCGCCGACCACCAACGGGCACGACTCCGTACGGGCCCAGGAGCTGCTCGAACCGGACTCGCAGCCCGAGCGGGACGAGGACGAGCCGCTCCGCGACCGATGAGCCACCGCGTACGGCTGGTGGTCAACCCCTCCTCGGGGCAGGGCCGGGCGCTGGAGCTGCTGCCGGCCGTGGCGGGCGCCCTGCGGGACGGCGACCTCGACCTCTCCGTCCAGCTCAGCCGGGACTACGACGAGGCCCGGTCGATGGCTGCCCGGGCGGTCGCCGACGGCGTCGACGTGCTCGCGGTGATGGGCGGTGACGGCATGATGCACCTGGGCGTGAACACCGTCGCGCACGCCCACCGGGCCGGGGATCGGCGGACCACCCTGGGGGTCATCCCGGCCGGCACCGGCAACGACCTGTGCCGGGGGCTCGGCCTCGACCCCGGTGATGCGCTGGCCGCCGCGCAGGTCGTCGCTGCCGGTCACCGCCGCGACATCGACCTGACGCTGGTCGGCGGGACCTTCGTCGGCACGGTGCTGGCCACCGGTTTCGATGCTCTGGTCAACCGCCGGGCCAACGCCATGACGTGGCCGCGGGGCTCGTCGCGCTACACCATCGCCGCCCTCGCCGAGCTGCGGGTGTTCGAGCCGCTGCACTACCGACTGACCCTCGACGGCGAGGTCCGGCGGCAGCGGGCCATGTTCGTGGCGGTCGGCAACACCGGCTACTACGGCGGCGGCATGCACATCTGTCCAGAGGCCGACCCCTACGACGGCGCTCTCGACGTGACGATCATCCACCCGATCAGCCGGCTCACCCTGCTGCGCCTGTTGCCGCAGATGTTCTCCGGGGCCTTCGCCGCGCATCCGTGCGTGGAGCAGCTCCGGGTGCGCGAGGTGAGCATCGAGGGGCCGGGCCTGGTCGGCTTCGGCGACGGGGAGCTGCTCGGCGCGGCGCCGTTCACGGCGTGCCTGGTGCCCGGGGCGCTGCCGGTCTTCGTGCCTGACGCACACTGAGACGATGCCCGAACTCAGCCCCGCCGAGGCGTACGCCTCCTTCCGGTCCCGCCAGGCCACCCCGGCCATGGCGGCGTTCGCCGACGGCTACGGGTTCGTCTTCGACGACTACCAGCGCGAGGCCTGCGCGCACGTGGAGGCCGGCTCGGGTGTCCTGGGCGCCGCGCCGACCGGGGCCGGCAAGACGATCGTCGGCGAGTTCGCGGTCTTCCTGGCTCTGCAGCAGGGGCGGAAGTGCTTCTACACCACCCCGATCAAGGCCCTGTCGAACCAGAAGTACGCCGACCTCGTCCGCCGGCACGGGGCCGCCTCGGTCGGGCTGCTGACCGGCGACTCGTCGGTCAACGCCGAGGCGCCGGTGGTGGTGATGACCACCGAGGTCCTGCGCAACATGATCTACGCCCGGTCGGCCACGCTGGCCAACCTCGGCTTCGTGGTGATGGACGAGGTGCACTACCTCGCCGACCGGTTCCGCGGCGCCGTCTGGGAGGAGGTGATCATCGGCCTCGCCGAGTCCGTCCAGGTGGTGGCGCTGTCGGCCACGGTGAGCAACGCCGAGGAGTTCGGGGAGTGGCTGGCCGAGGTGCGCGGCGAGATGGCCGTGGTCGTCTCCGAGCGGCGCCCGGTGCCGCTGTTCCAGCACGTGCTGGTGGGCACGAAGCTGTACGACCTGTTCGCCGACGTCGCACCCACCGCGCGGGAGGCGCCCGGCGGCCGCAGTGACGTGAACCCCGAGCTGCTCCGGGTGGCCCGCGAGGAGTCGCGCTTCGTCCGGGACGACTCCCGGCGGCCGCGGGGCGCGGGTGGCAAAGGCAAACGCTCGGTGGCCTACGGCAGCGGGGCGTACGGCGGTGCGGCGGCGCGCTCCCGGGCCGAGGGCGGCGGCGGGCACCGACCGCGTTCGCTGCACGCGCCCAGCCGGGCGGATGCCGTCGAGCTGCTGGAGCGGGCTGCGCTGCTGCCGGCCATCTTCTTCATCTTCAGCCGCGCCGGATGCGACGCCGCGGTG
>CAXTVE010000151.1:5348-7410 GCA_964247485.1 uncultured Propionibacteriaceae bacterium | reverse complement strand
AGGGTGACCAGGCCCGCGGCGGCCGGGACCAGGACACGCAGCGCCGCATCGTGCTGGTCGCGGGTCGGGTGGTGGGGATTCCGCAGGTCGTGCACGGTGAGCACCAGCGGCAGCCCGGCGGCGGCCAGGGCCGCCGTCCAGCGTTCGGCGGCGGCGGCGTCGAGGTGGTCGAAGCCGAAGTGCAGGTGAACCAGGTCGGACTCCCGGGCCAGTCCGGCAACGACGTCGGGGTCGAAGGCCGGGTCAGCGGCCCACGGCGGCCGGGCGGGCCGCACCTGGCGGACGCCCGCCGGCCGGACCGCGTCGACGTAGGGAGGGCGCGCCGGGATGCTCAGCAGCCGCGGCCCGGCCTGTCCGCCCACGCTCAGGCCGACGCGGCGGCCGAGGGCTGCTCGTCGGAGTCCTGCGCGGTGAGCGGACGCGCGATGGACTCCAGGGACTGACGCTCGGCCTTGACCCCGAACACGATCTCCACCACACCCCCGATGACCATGAGGGCCGCCCCGATGTAGTAGCCCACCGCGATCCCCGTGATGTCCCCGGACTCCGACGACCCCTCGATCAGCGCGCCGAACAGCAGCGGACCGGTGATGCCGCCCGCAGCGGTGCCGATGGCGTAGAAGAACGCGATGCACAGGGCCCGGGTCTCCATCGGGAAGATCTCGCTGGCCGTCAGGTACGCCGCGCTGGCCCCGGCAGAGGCGAAGAAGAAGATGACCGCACCGAAGATGGTCAGCGTGGTCGCGGTCAGCCCACCCAGCAGCAGCCCGGCCACGGCGAGCAGCAGGCCCGACAGCAGGTAGGTGCCGGCGATCATCCGGACCCGGCCGACGGTGTCGAACAGCCGGCTGAGCAGCAGCGCCCCGAGGAAGTTGCTCACCGCGAAGATCGCGATGTACCAGCCGGTCTGCTCCACGTCGAGGAACGTGGTCAGGGTGTCGCCGTAGGTGAAGAAGAACGCGTTGTAGAGGAACGCCTGGCCGACGAACAGGGCGAAGCAGAGGACCGTCCGGCGCGGATACTGGGTGAACACCACCCGGGCGATCTCCCCGATGCCGATGGAGTGCCGCTGCCGGATGGTGATGGAGTCGGTCGACCCGGAGAGCTCGTGCCCGCCGGCGCCGACCCGCTCCTCGATGTCGTGCACGATCCGCTCGCCCTCGTCCTCGCGGCCGTGGATGAACAGCCAGCGCGGGCTCTCCGGAACGTGCCGCCGGACCAGCAGCACGCCGACCGCCAGCACCGCGCCGAGCCCGAAGGCCAGCCGCCAGCCGAGCCCTGCGTCGATGCGGGTGGGGTCCAGCAGCGGGATGGTGAGCAGCGCGCCGCCGGCCGCACCGATCCAGAACGAGCCGTTGATCACCACGTCGATGCGGCCGCGGTAGCCGGCGGGGATGAGCTCGTCGATGGCGGAGTTGATGGCCGCGTACTCCCCGCCGATGCCGGCACCGGTCAGGAAGCGGCAGGCGAAGTACCACACTGGGTTGGGCGCGAACGCGGTCAGCACGGTGGCGATCGTGTAGAGCACGAGGGTGATCAGGAACAGCTTCTTGCGTCCGAAGCGGTCGGTCAGCTGCCCGAAGACGAGCGCGCCCAGGCATGCGCCGGCGACGTAGACCGCCCCGGCCAGGCCGACGTCGAAGTTGGACAGCCCCAGGCCGGTGTCGGGCGCCTTGAGCGCCTCCGACATCGACCCCACGATGGTCACCTCCAGCCCGTCGAGGATCCACACCGTGCCCAGCCCGATGACCACCAGCCAGTGGAACCGTGCCCAGGGCAGGCGGTCCAACCGCGCCGGCAGGTCCGTCGTGATCGTGCCCAGCTCCCCGCCCGCCATGACCCTCCTCCATCGGTGGCGCCACCCGCCGTCCAGCACCTTACGGCGCGTCGCCGACAGCGCCGCCACCCAGGCCGGGTGCCGCCGGTCAGGCCCCCCAGAAGACCCGGTCGACCACGATCCGGGCCCGGCGGGTGATCCGGCGGTAGTCGGCCAGCAGGTGCGACGACTCCCCCGGCGAGTAGCCGAGCAGCTCTGCGACCCCGGCCAGCTCCCGGTTGTCAC
>CAXTVE010000151.1:0-5301 GCA_964247485.1 uncultured Propionibacteriaceae bacterium | reverse complement strand
GTTGCGGATCCGGCCGGCCAGCAGCCAGGCCGTCTCGAGGTGGCCGGCGTCCACGGGAGAGACCACCCCCGCGTCCCGGGCCGCCCGCAGCGCGACCATGGTCTGCGACGACCGCAGCGCCGGGACCGCGTAGGCGTGCTGCAGCTGCAGCAGCTGCACGGTCCACTCGACGTCGGCGATCCCGCCGGGGCCGAGCTTGGTGTGCTTGGCCGGGTCGGCGCCGCGCGGCAGCCGCTCGGCCTCCACCCGGGCCTTGAGCTTGCGGATCTCGCCCAGCTGGGCGGCCGTCAGCCCGCCCTCGGGCCAGCGCCGGGCGTCGATCTCCGCCATCAGCGCCGCCCCGAGCTGCTCGTCGCCGGCCAGGGCGTCGGCCCGGACCAGCGCCTGCAGCTCCCAGGTCGAGGACCAGCGGGCGTAGTAGTTCCGGTACGCGGTGAGCGAGCGGACCAGCGCACCGCCCTTGCCCTCCGGTCGCAGGTCGGCGTCGATGCTCAGGCTCGGGTCCGCCCCCGGGGCGTGCAGCAGCCGCCGCACCTCGGTGATCACGGCGGCGGCCACCCGGGTGGGATCTGCGTCAGCTGCGCCCGGGTGCTCGGCCGGGGGGGACGAATCCCCCCGTGACTGCGGCTGGTCCGCCATCACGAACATCGCGTCGGCGTCGGAGGCGTAGGACAGCTCCCGACCGCCCCAGCGGCCCATGGCGATCACCGCGATGTCCGGCACCGGACCGGCGCTGCCGGCCCGGACCACCGACAGCGCGGCGTCGACGGTGGCCGAGGCCAGGTCCGACAGCGCCGCCCCGACCCCGATCACGTCCAGCTCGCCCAGGATGTCCGCCGCCGCCACCCGGAACAGCTCCCGGCGCCGGATCGCCCGGATGGCCTCCACCCCGGCCTTCGGGTCACTCTGCCGGGTGCCCGCCGCACACATCTCGGCCTGCAGGTCCGCCCGGGGGCGGGGCCGCAGCTCGGCGTCGTCCGCCAGCATCTGCACCGTCTGCGGCGCCCGGGTCAGCAGGGTCACCGCGTACCGACTGGAGGCCAGGATCCGGGCCAGCCGGGCAGCCATCGCGCTCTCGTCGCGCAGCGCCCGGAGGTACCAGGGCGTGGTGCCCAGCGCCTCGGACACCTGCCGGAAGGCCAGCAGGCCGTGGTCGGGGTTGGGGGCGTCGGCGAACCAGCCCAGCATCGCCGGCAGCAGCTGTCGCTGGATCTCCGACTGCCGGGTGACGCCGTGGCTGAGCGCAGCGATGTGCCGCAGCGCGGCGGTGGGGTCGGCGTACCCCAGGGCGCGCAGCCGGTCGGTCGCCGCCGCCGTGGTCAGCCGCAGCTCCGACGACGGGATCCGGGCGACGGTGTCCAGCAGCGGGGAGTAGAACAGCCGCTGGTGCAGACGGCGGACCGAGGTGGCCGTGTTGCGCCAGGTGCGCAGCAGCTCCGGGGCCGGGTCGGCGTAACCCAGCGAGCGGCCCAGCCGACGGAGGTCGGCCTCGCTCTCGGGCAGCACGTGGGTGCGACGGAGGTTGAAGAGCTGGATGCGGTGCTCGAGGGTGCGCAGGAAGCGGTACGACAGGGCCAGCCGCTTGCCGTCCTCGCGCCCGACGTAGCCGTGGTCGACCAGCGCCTTGAGCGCGAGCAGCGTGGCCCGGACCCGCAGGCGCTCGTCGACCCGACCGTGCACCAGCTGCAGCAGCTGCACCGAGAACTCGACGTCGCGCAGCCCGCCTTCACCCAGCTTCAGCTCCCGCCCGGCGTTGCGGGCCGGGATGTGCTCGACCACCCGCTTGCGCATGGCCTGGGTGTCGGAGACGAAGTTCTCCCGCTCGGCGGCGCTCCACACCATCGGGGCGACCAGATCCACGAACTCCGCGCCGAGCGCCAGGTCGCCGGCGCTCGGTCGCGCCTTGAGCATGGCCTGGAACTCCCAGGTCTTGGCCCAGCGTGAGTAGTACACCCGGTGGCTCTCCAGGGTGCGGACCAGCTGGCCGGACTTGCCCTCGGGACGCAGCGCCGCGTCGACCTCCCAGATCGTCCCCGCGGCGGTGTGGGCGGAGCAGATCCGGGTCAGCTCGGCAGCCATCCGGGTCGCGGGGGGGGGGGGCCCGGGGGGGGGGCGCCCGGGGGGGGGGGGGGGGGGGGGGGGCGGAGCTGATCGGGGGCGCCGGGGCTGCCTGCGGGGGGGCGCCGGCGAGGGCCGGGGCGTTGCCGACCAGTGGCGCGCGGGCGGGGCCGCGGACCGGCTCGGCGACGTAGAGCACGTCCACGTCGCTGACGTAGTTGAGCTCCTGGGCACCGCACTTGCCGAGCCCGACCACCGCGAGCCGCGTCTTCAGCGCGTCCGGGCCGATCTTCGCCCGAGCGATGGCCAGCGCCGCCTCCAACGCCGCGTCGGCCAGGTCGGACAGCTCGTCGGCGATGTCGTCGACCGCCTCGATGGGCTCCGGGGCGCACAGGTCCCGGGCGGCGATCCGCAGCAGGGCACCGCGGTACGCCACGCGCAGCCCGTCCCCGGTGCGCTCCTGCGCCACGGGCTCGCTCGCCCCCGGGTCGGCCTCGACCGCCTCGAGCAGGCTCCGGCGCAGCTCCGCCGCCGGAGTCCGGGTCAGCTCGGGCTCGAGCAGCGCGAGGTGCTCCGGGTGGGCGATCAGATGCTGGCCGAGCTGGCTGCTCCCGCCCAGCACCGCGACGAGCTGCCGGGTCAGCACGGGGGCGGCGGCGAGGCGCGCCCGCAGGTCGGGCACCCGGTCGCCGAGCCGGTCCAGGCTGCTCAGGGCCAGATCGGGGTCGGCGGCCGACGCGACCTGGTCGACCAGCGGGTCGGGCGCGCCCCGGGGCAGGCCCCAGCGGAGCAGCGTGTCCTCCGCCCGGCGCGCGTCGGCGAACCCGAGACGAGCGAGACTGCCCCGCGTCGTCTGGATCCGCGCCACCCCTCGATGTTACGCGTGCGTTACGGCCGCGAGGGGACGGGAACGCTCACACCGGTCAGCTCCTCGGTCCGCTCCCAGAGCCGGCGGCGCAGCTCGGGATCCCGGGTCCGGGCCGGCAGTCGCACCGGCCGACCACCGGCTCCGATCAGCACCGCCTCCGGGTGCCGGGCCGTCGCCTCGAGCAGGATCTCGGCCGACTCCGCCGGCTGCCGGGTCCTGATCACGCGCCCCACGACCCCGGTCAGCAGCCGCCCGATCGTCGTCCCGGCGATCTCGTCGCGGATCCCGGTGTCCACCGGGCCCGGGTTGGCCACATGGACGCCCACCCCGCTCCCGGCCAGCCGGGCGGCCAGCTCGACCCCGAACAGGTCGTTGGCCCCCTGGGCCGCACCATGCGCCCGGAACGCCCCGACCCCGGGCCCCGGCGGCACGCTGCTCAGCCGGAACCAGCCGCCCGCCCCGGCCGCCGCGACGTGCAGGATCGTGGCCGGTCCGGCCCGGAGCTGGTGGAGCAGCAGTCCGACCAGAGCGAACCGGGAGAGGTATGCGGTGGCGAAACCCAGCTCGAACCCGTCACCGGTCTCGATCCGCTGCACCGTGAGCACGTCCGCGGACTGCACCAACCAGTGCAGCCGGTCGTGCCGCTCGGCGAGCACGCCGGCCAGCCGGTGCACCTCGGCCAGCTCGGACACGTCCGCGGGCAGGAACGTGGCACCGATCTCGGCCGCCACCGCCGGTCCCGTCGACCCCGGCCGACCGACGATGTCGACCACGTGCCCGGACCCGATCAACCGGCGGGCGATCTCCCGGCCGATGCCCTTGGTCCCGCCCACCACCACCGCTGTCTTCTCGCTCATCGAACCAGCTCCTTGTGTTTAGTCCTGAACCTTCTGATCTGCGTTGCCTCATCCACATCCCTCAGCGCCGCCGATCCGCCGCAGCAACCGTTCCAGCTCCGCCAGCTCCGGCTCGGACAGCCGCCCGAGCCACCGACCGAGGAAGGCGTCGTGGGCGGGGACGAGCTCCCCGGTCAGCCGCTCGCCGGCCGCGGTCAGCCGGAGCACATACGCCGCCCCGTCCGCCTCACGGCGTACCAGTCCGTCGACCTCCAGCTTGGCCAGCAGCTGGGACACGTTGCCCTTGGTGACCCCCAGGGCGTCGGCGAGGCGCTGCTGAGTGCAGCCGGGATGACGAGCCAGCATCCACAGCGCCTGGAACTGTGCCGGGGTCCGCCCGCGCCGGGCGAGCTCGCGAGCACCGTCGGTACCGATCCGGTGCACCAGTCCGACCATCAGCCGGAACACCGGGGCACAGCGGCCGACCTCGTCCACCTCTTATGTATAGCACTAAACATTGACCACGCCGACTCGCCCGACCCTGCATCCGCTGCGACCTGGCTCACAGAAGGCCGCACGGAAGGTTTCTCCCCACGAAAGGAACATCCCATGCCCCAACGCCTCACGAGGCTGGGCGCGGTACTCGCTCTCGCGCTCGCCACCCTGCTCGCCACCGCCTTGCCGGCCGGCGCCGCCGCCAAGACTCCGAAGGGCACGACCAGCCTGGCCGCGGTGCTCGCAGCCGACGGCGCCGGCTTCGACAGGAACCCCTTCGACTACGACATCCTCGACAATGCGGTGACCGCCGTGCTCACCGCGAAGCCCAACAGCCCGGTGGCCGTGCTCGCCGACGGCAAGGTCGCGCTGACGGCGTTCCTGCCGACGGACGCGGCGTTCCTCACCCTCGCCCACGACCTACTGCACAAGCGCTACAAGAGCGAGTCGGCGGCGTTCGCGGCCCTGGCCGGCGCCCTGGGGGTCGACACCATCGAGAGCGTCCTGCTCTACCACGTCGTGCCCGGCGCGACCATCACCTACGCCGCGGCGCTCAAGTCCAACGGAGCCGTGCTCGAGACCGCCCTGGCCGACGCGACCATCAAGGTCCGCGTCCGCAGCTACTTCTTCATCCACCTGCGCGACAACGACCCGGACGCGCGCAACCCGTACATCGTCCAGCCCGACATCAACAAGGGCAATCGGCAGATCGGTCACGGCATCGACCGGGTGCTGCGGCCGCTCGACCTCCCCTGAGCCAGCCACCTCCGGGGCGGGCTAACCTCGCCCCGGAGGTGGAGCATGGCGAACCCGAAGCGGCCGCCGTTGGAGGTGCTGCTGGAGCAGTCCCGAGCGGCGGCCGGCTGGCTGCGGACGCTGTCGGCCGAGGACTTGGACCGCCCCAGCGTGCTCGACGGCTGGGCCGTGCGCGATCTGGCCGGTCATCTGGTGTTCGCGCACCGGACCCTGCGCGAGTCGCTGGGCCGCCCGCCGCCCGAGCGGCCGCTGCCGCTGAACGAGACGGGCACCGACATGGGCGGTGCC
>CAXTVE010000150.1:4234-7445 GCA_964247485.1 uncultured Propionibacteriaceae bacterium | reverse complement strand
CCGCCGCTGCTTGGACAGCGTCCGCAGCGCGTCGCCGTCCATCGCCGACTGGGCCGACTGCAGCTCCCCGGCCAGCTCGATCAGCGCGGCGATCTGCTCCGGCTCGGCCCGGGCGACCAGGTTGACCAGCCACGCGCTCCGGGTCGGCTTGCGCAGCGCCCCGATCTGCTTGGCCAGGGCCTTGTCGCCCGCCTGCTTCGCCGCGGCCACCAGCGCGGTCCGCCGGGCCATGAAGTCGTCCGGCGAGATGCCGTACAGCTCGTCGGCGGCCGCGTCGAGGTCCATGGGCTCAGCCGAGAGCCAGGGTCGCGTTGTCGATCAGCCGGGTCCGGCCGACCTGCGCCGCGAGCAGCAGCAGGGCCGGCCCGACGTGGTCGTCGGCCACCTCGACGAACGAGTGCGGGTCGACCAGGGTGGCGTAGTCCAGCCGGAAGGCCGGGTCGTCACCGGCCCGGTCGAGGATCTCGTACGCCGCGGCGCGCGCGGCCGGCACGGAGGTCTGAGCTCCCGCCTTCTCCAGCGCGGCCGACAGGCTCAAGGCCAGGGACCGCTCGGCGGCACTGAGGTAGACGTTGCGGCTGGACAGCGCCAGGCCGTCGGTGTCCCGCAGGATCGGCGCGCCCAGGATCTCCACATCCAGGTCGAGGTCGCGGACCAACGCCTGGATGCAGGCCAGCTGCTGCGCGTCCTTCTGCCCGAACACGGCCAGGGTCGGCCCGACGATGTGGAACAGCTTGAGCACCACGGTGAGCACCCCGTCGAAGTGCCCGGGGCGGGCGGCGCCCTCGAACACCCGGCCGAGCGCTCCGGCCGAGACGGTCACCTGCCGGTCGGCGGCGTACAGGTCGGACTCCCCCGGGGCGAAGACGACGTCCACGCCCTCGGCCGCGCAGACGGCCAGGTCGTCGGCCAGCGGGCGGGGGTAGCGCTCGAAGTCCTCCCCGGCGCGGAACTGCAGCGGGTTGACGAAGATGCTGACCACCACCCGCTCGGCCCGGGCCCGGGCCAGCCGGATCAGCGACCGGTGCCCCTCGTGCAGCGCGCCCATGGTCGGCACCAGAGCGACCGATCCGGCCCGGGAACGACGCCCACCGGTCAGCGCGGCGTACTCGGCCCGGCTGCCGGCGACCTTCACGGCTGCGGGGCCGACTCGGCGGAGAAGGTGTGCTCGGCGGTGGGGAACGCCCCGCTGCGCACCTCGTCGACGTAGCTCGCGGCCGCGTCGCCGATGACAGCCGCCAGGTTGGCGTACTGCTTGACGAAGCGCTGCAGCTTGCCCGACCGCAGCCCGACCATGTCCTGCCAGACCAGCACCTGGGCGTCGCAGCTCGGCCCGGCGCCGATGCCGACGGTGGGGATGTCGAGCTCGTGCGTCACCTGCTCGGCCAGCTCGCCCGGCACCATCTCGAGCACCACGCCGAAGGCCCCGGCGTCGGCCACGGCGTGGGCGTCCTCGAGCAGCCGCTTGGCGTCGTCACCGCGGCCCTGCACCCGGTAGCCGCCCAGCTGGTGCTCGCTCTGCGGGGTGAAGCCGATGTGGCCCATCACGGGGATGCCGGCATCGGTGACCTTGCGGATCTGGTCGGCGACGCGCACGCCGCCCTCGAACTTCACCGCGTGGCAGCCGCCCTCCTTCATGAAGCGGATCGCCGTCTCCAGCGCCTGCGACGGGCCGTCCTCGTAGGAGCCGAAGGGCAGGTCGCCGATCACGAACGCGTGCCGGGTGGACTTGACCACCGCCCGGACCAGGGGCAGCAGCTCGTCGACGGTGACCGGCAGGGTGGTCTCGTAGCCGTAGACGTTGTTGGCCGCGGAGTCGCCGACCAGCAGCGCCCACACCCCGGCGGTGTCGAACAGCGCGGCGGTGTACTGGTCGTAGCTGGTCAGCATCGCCCAGCGCTCGCCGGCGCGCTTGGCGCGGTGGAAGTCGGTCACCCGGATCCGCCGCACCGGCGGCACGGGCTCGCTCACCGCGCCCGCCTGCTGGTCCTGCACACCTGCTGAACCTACCGCGCCGCGCTTCTCTTCCTGGTCTGCGCCAGACTCGGGGACATGACCACGGCTTCGTCGAGCAAGGGGGGACCACCCCCCTCCAACCCCCCGAAGAGCACCGTGAGCCCGCAGGGGCTCCACCACGTGACCGCCATCGCCACCGACCCACAGGCCAACGTCGACTTCTACACCCGGACTCTCGGGCTGCGGCTGGTCAAGCAGACGGTCAACTTCGATGCGCCGGACACCTACCACCTCTACTACGGCGACGAGCAGGGCAGCCCGGCCAGCCTGCTCACCTTCTTCCCCTGGCCCGGCGTGCCGCAGGGCCGCTCGGGGGCGGGGATGACCACGGCGACCGCCTTCAGCGTGCCCGAGACCGCGCTGGGCTGGTGGCACGAGCGGCTGGTGGGGCTTGGCGTGGACGTCGACGCACCGCGGACCCGCGACACGGAGGAGGTGCTGACGCTGCGCGACCCGGACGGCATGGTGGTCGACCTGGTCGCCTCGGTGGGCGACGCCCGCTCGGGCTGGGACGGCGTGGCCGCCATCCCGGCCGACCGGGCCGTACGCGGTCTGCACGCCATCGCGCTGTCCGAGCGGCAGCTGGACCCGTCGGCGACGATGCTGACCGACCTGCTCGGGATGAGCGTGGCGGGGGAGGACGGCGACCGGACGCGTTTCGGCATGTCGGCGGGCGGGCCCGGGACGCTGGTCGACGTGCTGGCCGGCGTACGCGACCGCGGCCGGCAGGCAGGCGGCACGGTGCACCACGTGGCCTTCCGGGCGCCCGACCTGGCCACCATGGCGGTCTGGCGCGAGGAGCTGCTGGGCCGGGGCGTGGCGGTGACCGAGATCCTCGACCGGCAGTACTTCCGGTCGATCTACTTCCGCGAGCCCGGCGGGGTGCTCTTCGAGATCGCGACCGACGAGCCCGGGTTCGCGATCGACGAGCCGCTGCTAGAGCTCGGCCGGGCGCTCAAGCTGCCGCCGTGGCTCGAGCCGAGCCGCGAGCAGATCGCCGCCTCGCTGCCCCCGCTGGACGTGCCGTGAGCGACGCCGGTGCTGCCGAGTTGTGCGGGGGGGGGGGGGGGGGGGGGGGGCCCCGCCGCCCCCCCGCCCCCACCACGAGGGCGACGTCCTCCTCGGCCAGCAGCGCCGCCGCGATGCGGTCCATGTCGGCCTCCACCACGGCGTCGACGACGAACGGAGCGGCGCC
>CAXTVE010000150.1:0-4224 GCA_964247485.1 uncultured Propionibacteriaceae bacterium | reverse complement strand
CCGCCGCCTTGCGGTAGACGCCGGAGATGGTTTCCACGGCCGCGGCGTGGCGGCGGGGGGGGTGCGGGGTGGCGCGCGGGCGGCGCCGCCCCCCCCCCCCCCCCCCCCGCACAAGTCGGAGGTCGGGCTGGAGCGGCCGCACCTCTTCCTGCCGGCCGAGGACCCCGCCGCCGGGCCACCGCTGTTGATGTTGCACGGCACCGGCGGCGACGAGCGCGACCTGGTGCCGCTGCGGGAGCACCTGTCACCCGGGGCGGCCGTGCTCTCGGTGCGGGGCACCGTGCTGGAGCAGGGGATGCCGCGGTTCTTCCGGCGGCTGCGCGAGGGCGTGTTCGACGAGGACGACCTGCGGCGGCGGACGGACGACCTGGCCGAGTTCGTCCGGACGGCGAGTGCGGCGTACGGGATCACGGCCGGTGCGCTGGTTGCCGTCGGGTTCTCCAACGGGGCCAACATCGCCTCGGCCCTGCTGCTGCGGCAGCCGGGAGTGCTGCGTGGGGCCGTGCTGCTGTCGGCCATGGTGCCGTTCGCGGAGCCGCCGCCGGCCGACCTGGCGGGCACGACGGTGGTGGTCTCCAACGGCGCCCGTGACCCGATGATCCCGGCGGCGATGACGGCGACGCTGGTGGGCCAGCTGCGGGCGCGGGGTGCTGCGGTGGTCGAGCTGCCGCACTCCGGCGGCCACCGGATCGACGGCGGCCTGCTGCCGCAGATCGCCGCCACCCTTGCCGACTTGTCAGCGTGAGTCGTCGTCAGAGCGACGACCCACGCTGACAGGTCTGAGTCCTAGGGGCCCGGTCGGCACCCAGAAGCGCAGCTTCGCGCCGCGCTGGTCCTCGAGCCGGCCGCCGTTGGCCTCGATCACCTTGCGCGAGGCGAGGTTCGTGTCGTCGCAGGTGACCAGCGCGGGGTCGATCCCGAGACCGGCGGCCACCGGCAGCGCCGCCGCGAGCATCGCCGTCGCGTGCCCCCGCCGACGAGCGGAGCGGCGGACGTCGTAGCCGATGTGCCCGCCGACCTCCCGCAGCGCCGGCGTCAGCCGATGCCGGATGGCGATGCGCCCGAGATAGTCCGCACCGTCGACCCACCACAGCGTCGTGCACGGCACCCAGCCCGCTCGGCGGGGTGCGTCCTCCTCCCGGTCCCCGACGACGGCGCGGGCGTACGCGGCGAAGCCCTCATCGGTGTCCCACCGGCCGGCCCACTCGCGCAGGTCGCCGCCCACCATGGTGCCGTCGTCGCCGCGGCCCTCCTCGACGAACTCCTGCATGGCGGTGAGGAAGGACGCGCGTACGGCGGGAGTGGGCTCGACCAGCTGGGCCATGCCCCGATCGTGCCCGCGCGGCAGGTATCCGTCGAGGAGGTTTCTCGTCGTCAGAGGGCGGAGAGCACCAGCGCGGACCGCGTACGCACCACGCCGGGATGGTTCCGGATGACCCCGAGGACCTTCTCGAAGTCGGCGGTGTCGGTGGCCCGGACGCGGAGGATGCCGTCGCACTCACCGGTCACGGTGTAGGCCTCGACCACCTCCGGGATCGTCGCGACCAGCTCGCGCATCCGGTCCGGCGGCACCCGGCCCTCGCAGTAGAGCTCGACGAACGCGTCGATGGTCCAGCCCAGCGCGGCCGCCTCGACCTCGGCGGTGAAGCGGCGGATCACCCGCTCGGCCCGCAGCCGGTCCACCCGGCGCTTGGTCGCGGCGGTGGACAGACCGACCCGGTTTCCCAGCGCGGCGAAGCTCTCCCGCCCGTTCTCGATCAGCAGCGCAAGAAGCTTGTGGTCGATGTCATCAACGCGCCACAAAGTGTCCTCGATTCGCAGCATTTCTGGGTCGTCATTGCGTGAGGCCCGACCCTATCGTGGAACGGTGACGATCACCATGCCCGGACGGATGGGCTTTGCCCTGCGCCGGACCCGACCGCGGCACTTCCTGATGTGCCCGCCCACCTTCTTCGACGTCGCGTACGCGATCAACCCGTGGATGGACCCGAGCGTCCCCGTGGATCGGGCGCTCGCCCTCGCCCAGTGGTCGGCGCTGGTGGAGGCATACCGGACCGCCGGTCACCGGGTCGACCTGCTCGAGCCCGTGCCCGGCCTGCCGGACATGGTGTACGCGGCCAACGGGGCCTTCGCGCTCGACGGGCGGGTGCTGCCGGCCCGCTTCGCCTACGCCGAGCGGGCCGCCGAGGCGAGGGCGCACACGGAGTGGCACCGGCGTCACGGGACCGGTGACGGCGAGCCCGTGATCGCCGCGCCGGCCGCGGTGAACGAGGCCGAGGGCGACTTCGCCGTGCTGCGCGACCGGCTCCTGGCCGGCTACGGCTTCCGGACCGCCCGGGCCGCGCACGGCGAGCTGGCCGCGCTGACCGACCGCGAGGTGATCAGCCTGGAGCTGGTCGACCCCCGGCTCTACCACCTCGACGTCGCGCTGACCGTGCTGGACGACGAGCGCGACCACCTCGCCTACTACCCGGGGGCCTTCAGCGCCGAGAGCCGCCGGCTGCTGGCCGACCGCTTCCCGGACGCGATCATCGCGACGCGGGAGGACGCGTACGCCTTCGGGCTGAACTGCGTCAGCGACGGCTGCACCGTCTTCGTCCCGGCCGGGGCGGCCGACCTGCGGATGCAGATCGCCGCGGCCGGCTATCGACCGGTGTCGATCGACCTCAGTGAGCTCACCAAGGGGGGCGGCAGCGTCAAGTGCTGCACCCAGGAGATCCGAACCCCGTCTCTTCGGGGGTCCGAGGGGGTCGCCCCCCTCGCTCAGGCAACGGCGAAGGAGAACCGATGACTGTCCTGGACGAGCGCACCCGCACCGCCGAGCTGCTGGCGGCCGAGGACGGCCGGGTCGCGCACAACTACCACCCGCTGGAGGTGGTCATCGCCTCCGGTGAGGGCGCGGTGCTGACCGATGTCGACGGTGTGGACTACCTGGACTTCCTGGCCGCGTACTCCGCGACCAACTTCGGGCACGGTCACCCGGCGCTGCTGGCCGCCGCGCGGGCCCAGCTCGACCGGGTCACCCTGACCTCGCGGGCCTTCCACCACGACCAGCTCGCCTCCTTCGCCGACGGGCTGGCCCGCCTGGTCGGCAAGGAGATGGTGCTGCCGATGAACACCGGCGCCGAGGCGGTGGAGACCGGGATCAAGCTGGCCCGGGCCTGGGGCTATCTGGTCAAGGGCGTGCCCGACGGTCAGGCGAAGATCATCGTCGCCGGTGGCAACTTCCACGGCCGGACCACCACGATCATCAGCTTCTCCGACGACCCGCTGGCCCACGACCACTTCGGCCCGTACACGCCCGGTTTCGTGACGGTGCCCTACGGCGACCTGGACGCGCTGGCCGCGGCGATGACGCCGGACGTGGTGGCCGTGCTGCTCGAGCCGATCCAGGGTGAGGCGGGCGTACGCCTCCCGCCGCCCGGCTATCTCGCCGGGGTCCGGGCGCTGACCCGGGAGCAGCGGACGCTGTTCATCGCCGACGAGATCCAGTCCGGGCTCGGGCGCACCGGGCGGACCCTGGCCTGTGAGCACGAGGGTGTGGTGGCCGACGTCTACCTGCTGGGCAAGGCCCTGGGCGGCGGCATCGTCCCGGTCTCGGCCGTGGTCGCCGACGCCGACGTGCTCGGGGTGCTCGAGCCCGGCACCCACGGCAGCACCTTCGGTGGCAACCCCCTGGCCTGTGCGGTCGGCCGCGCGGTGGTCGAGCTGCTGGCAGGAGGGGACTACCAGCGGCGGGCCACGATGCTCGGAGAGCGGATGCGCGTCCGGCTCGAGTCGATGCTCTTGGCCGGTCAAGGCGTGGTCGGCGTCCGGACCCGGGGCCTGTGGGCCGGTGTCGACATCGACCCGGCGCTGGGCACCGGCCGGGAGCTGTGCGAGGCGCTGGCCCGCCGGCGGGTGCTGGTCAAGGACACCCACGGCTCCACCATCCGGCTCGCACCGCCGATCGTGATCACCGAGGCCCAGCTCGACCACGGCCTCGATCAGCTCGAAGCGGCCCTGGCCGACCTCGCGGCCTGACCTCCTCGCCGGGCGGCCCCCTCGCGCTCCGGATCGTCCGTGATACTGACCCGATGACCGATCGAGGGGCCGACGCGAACCGGCTGGCCGCCGCCGCCCTGCGTGACGGCGACGCCACGGGCTGGTTCGAAGCCCTGTACGCCGAGGCCGCGCACGGGCAGGCGGTCGTGCCGTGGGACCGGGGCGGGCCGCACCCGCTGC
>CAXTVE010000149.1:0-7466 GCA_964247485.1 uncultured Propionibacteriaceae bacterium | reverse complement strand
GGCCCGGCCCGGCGAGGCGGTGCAGGCCGCCGCCGGGGTCGAGTGGCACGCCCGGCCCGGCGACCGCGTACGGGTCGGCCAGCCCCTGGTCAGCCTGCACACCGAGACCCCGGAACGGCTGCCGCGGGCCCAGGAGGCCCTGACGGGCGCCTACGCGATCGGGGACGCTGCGCCGGGGCCGACGCCGCTGGTCCTCGACCGCATCACCTGACCCCGCAGCGTCAGACGCTGACCGGCTCCGGCAGCGCGGACGCCCGGTGGGCGCCCAGCCCGGCCGCGTGCACCAAACCGTAGATGTAGGCGTCGCTGAGCGCATCCCACGAGGCCTCGATGATGTTCTGGCCCACCCCGACGGTGGTCCAGGCCCGCTGGCCGTCACTGGTCTGGATCAGCACCCGCACCGTGGCGTCGGTGCCGTGGCCCTGCTCCAGGATGCGGACGCGGTAGTCGATCAGCTCGAACCGCTCGACCACCGGGTACGCGGTGCGCAGGGCGTTGCGGACCGCGTGGTCGAGCGCGTTGACCGGTCCGTTACCCTCCCCCACCACCCGGTGCTGCTCGCCGTGGGCGGTGATCCGCACCGTGCACTCGGTGTCGGTCTCCTGCTCGCCGAACGCGTTGTGGGCCGACTGGGTGAAGACGCGCCAGGACTGCACCGAGAAGTACTCCGGCAGCTGGCCGAGCTCGCGCCGCAGCAGCAGCTCGAAGCTCGCGTCCGCGGCCTCGTAGGTGTAGCCAGCGGCCTCGGCGTCCTTCACCCGGTCGGTGATCCGGGCCGCGAGGTCGCGGTCGGACAGGTCGAACCCCAGCTCGGAGCCCTTGATCTGGATGTTCGCCCGGCCGGCCATGTCCGACACCAGCATCCGCATGTCGTTGCCGACCAGCTCCGGGTCGATGTGCTGGTACAGGTTGGGGTCGACCTTGATCGCGCTCGCGTGCAGCCCCGCCTTGTGGGCGAACGACGACAGGCCCACATACGGCTGCCGAGCGCTGGAGGGCACGTTCGTCACCTCCGCGATCGCGTGCGCAAGGCGGGTCACCTCGGGCAGCGAGCCGGCCGGCAGCAGCGGCCAGCCGTACTTGAGCTCCAGGTTGGCCACCACCGTGACCAGCTCGGCGTTGCCGGTCCGCTCGCCGTAGCCGTTGACCGTGCCCTGGACGTGCATGGCCCCGGCGTCGACGGCGGCCAGCGTGTTGGCGACGGCGCAGCCGGTGTCGTTGTGGGCGTGGATGCCCAGGTCGACCCCGACCTCGCCGGCCGCGCCGACGATCTCGCCCACCCACGGCGGCAGCATCCCGCCGTTGGTGTCACACAGCACCACCACCTCGGCCCCGGCCTCGGCGGCGGCGCGCACGGCCTCGAGGGCGTACGCGGGGTTCTCCCGGTAGCCGTCGAAGAAGTGCTCACAGTCCACGAACACCCGCATGCCCTCGCTGCGCAGGTGGGTGACCGTGTCGGTGATCATGTCCAGGTTCTCCGCCAGGGTGGTGCGGAGCGCCTGGGTGACATGCCGGTCGTGGCTCTTGGCCACGATGCAGGCGTACGGGGCCCGCGAGTCGCGGACCGCCGCGGTGAGCGGATCGTCGGCGGCGCGCATCCCGACCCGCCGGGTGAAGCCGAAGGCCACGAGCTGGGCGTTCCGCAGGGCCACGGCACCGTCGGCCATCGCCGCGAAGTACCCGGTGTCGCCCGGGTTGGCGCCCGGCCAGCCGCCCTCGATGAAGTTCACGCCCAGCTCGTCCAGCAGGCCCGTGATGGCCAGCTTGTCGGCGACCGACAGGCTCAGCCCCTCCTGCTGCGAGCCGTCGCGCAGGGTGGTGTCGAACACGTGGAACTCGGCCGGCTTGGCGCGGAGCTGGGAGAACATCGCGATCCTTCCTCGAGATGGTTTGGCGTCCTGGCATGAAAAAACCTCCGGTCCCTAGGGATGCGGAGGTCAGCGCGCCGAAGCTGGCTTCAGCGCGCTAGGCAATAATCACGACGGCGGACGACATGGGGACAGTGTGGCCCAAACGGGCCGATTTGGCCAGCGCGGTCGGCGACCGGCCCCTCAGCGCCTGTCGTCCCGGTCCGGGTCATCGGTCGGTCGGATTGCCGCGGGGCCGCCGACGGGCCCACCACCCTGCTCAACGATCAGCGCCCGGGCCTGCTTCTTGCGGAGCTTCTCCCGCTCCTCCTCGAGCGCCGTCTCGCGGCCGATGACCAGCCGGGTCAGGTGGGCGCCGGTGCCGAGGATCACGAAGAGCGGCCACGGGAAGACCCACCCGCTGCCGGCGCCGACCATGCTCCAGATCCAGATGGTCACGCAGATCAGCGACGGCACCAGCATCCCGGTGAGGGCCCGGCGGCGCTGCTCGGAGTACCGCTCCAGGGCCATCCGGTCGATCTCGCTCGCCCCGGCGCGAGCGAGCGCCGACCGCGGCGCCGTGTCCCGGGTCGGGACCAGGTCGGCGACGATCGGCATCAGGTCGCCCAGCCGGGTCGCCTCCTGCACCTGCGTCAGCCGCTCGTCCATCTCGTGCTGACGCAGCCGGCCGTCCGCGTACGCCTCGGCGATCGCCTCCCGGACGACGTCGCGGTCCCGGTCACCGGCGCGGAGGCCCTGGTTGTCCGGCCGCCGCGGGTCGCGGGCGAACTCCGCCCAGAACCGGCCCGGGTCCGCGCTCCCCGCCTCCATGGCGAGAGTCTAGGCCGGACGCGGAAGGGGCTCAGAGCACGCGGCGGAGCCAGCCGTGGGTGTCCGCGGCCCGGCCGTACTGGATGTCCAGCAGGTTCTTGCGCAGCGCCGCGGTGGTCTCGCCCGTCTCGCCCCCACCGATCACGTAGCTGCCCTCCTCGTCCCTGAGCAACCCGATCGGAGTGACCACCGCCGCGGTGCCGCAGGCGAACAGCTCGGTGACCTGGCCGGAGCCGATGCCGTCGACCAGCTCGGCGATGGCGATCTTGCGCTCGACCGGGGTCAGCCCGAAGTCCCCGGCCATGGTGAGGATCGACTCCCGGGTGACCCCCTCCAGGATCGACCCGTTCAGCTCCGGCGTCAGCAGCTCGCCGTCGGCGGTGACGACGTAGACGTTCATCCCGCCGAGCTCCTCCAGCCAGGCGTGCTCGGCCGCGTCGGCGAACATCACCTGGTCGCAGCCGTGGGCGGCCGCCTCCTGCTGGGCGACCAGGCTGGAGGCGTAGTTGCCGCCGCACTTCGCGGCGCCGGTGCCGCCCGGGGCCGCCCGGGTGTAGCGGCGGGAGATCCAGATGCTCACCGGGTGGACGCCGGAGGCGAAGTAGGCCCCCGCCGGGCTGGCGATGCAGCAGTAGGTGACCCGCTGGGCGGCGCGGACGCCGAGGAATGCCTCGGAGGCGAAGAGGAACGGTCGCAGGTAGAGGCTCTGCTCCGCCGCGTCCGGCACCCATCCGGCGTCCGCGGCGATCAGCGCGTCGAGACTGGCCAGGAAGTCCTCCGCGGGCAGCTCGGGCAGCGCCATCCGGGCCGCGCTGCGCGCCATCCGGGCCGCGTTCTGGTCCGGACGGAACATCCAGACGCTGCCGTCGGCGTGCCGGTAGGCCTTCAGGCCCTCGAAGACCTCCTGCGCGTAGTGCAGCACCGCCGTGGCGGGGTCGAGGGAGAACGGCCCGTAGGGCACGACGGCCGAGTCGTGCCAGCCGTCGGCCGCGGTCCAGGTCGCGACGGCCATGTGGTCGGTGAAGTGGACCCCGAAGCCGGGGGCGGCCAGGATGGCCTGCCGCTCGGCGTCGGTGCGGGGACCGGGGTGCGGACGGACTTCGAACGACAGGCTCACGATGCTGCTCCCACTAGGCGCGACGGGTGGACTGAGACCGGACGAGACGGCCGGAGTGCGACGGTTAGGATGCGCCGGTGACCGAGGAGACCCGATCTGCCCCAAGCCATCCTGACACTGGCTCGACACCGGGCTTCGCCTTGGCGGTGATCGGGGGCGACGGGATCGGACCGGAGGTGACCGCCGAGGGCCTCAAGGTGCTCGAGGCGGTCACCGGGCCCGGGCTGTTCTCCCTGACCCGCTACGACCTCGGCGCCGAGCGGTGGCTGCGCACCGGCGAGGTGCTGCCCGACTCGGTGCTCACCGAGCTGGACGGGTCCGACGCGATCCTGTTCGGCGCGGTCGGCGCTGCCCCCGGTGACACCGCGGTGCCGAGCGGCCTGCTGGAGCGGGGGCTGCTGCTGAAGCTGCGGTTCGCGTTCGACCACTACGTCAACCTGCGGCCGAGCCGGCTCCTCCCGGGGGTGGCCACCCCGCTGGCCGAGACGGTGGTCGCCGGCCGCGAGGTCGACTTCGTGGTGGTGCGGGAGGGCACCGAGGGCCTGTACTGCGGCAACGGCGGCACGGTGCGCACCGGCACCCGGGAGGAGATCGCCACCGAGGTCAGCGTGAACACCGCGTACGGCGTCGAGCGCGTGGTCCGGGACGCCTTCGAGCGCGCCACCCGGCGGCGCAACCGGCTCACCCTGGTCCACAAGCACAACGTGCTGGTCAACGCCGGCGGGCTGTGGAACCGGCAGTTCCAGGCCGTCGCGGCGGACTATCCCGGTGTCACCACCGATTACCTGCACGTGGACGCGGCCACGATCTTCCTGACCACGGACCCGGCCCGCTTCGACGTGATCGTCACCGACAACCTGTTCGGCGACATCCTCACCGACCTGGCGGCCGCGGTGACCGGCGGCATCGGCCTGGCGGCCAGCGGCAACATCAACCCGGCCCGGACACACCCGTCGATGTTCGAGCCGGTGCACGGGTCCGCCCCGGACATCGCCGGCCGGGGCGTGGCCGACCCGACCGCGGCGATCCTGTCGGTCGCGCTGCTGCTGGATCATCTGGGTCTCTCCGAGGAGGCGGGACGGGTCGAGAAGGCGGTCGTCGCCGACCTGGCCGGGCGTACGCCGGGGGTGGCCCGGTCGACGAGCCAGGTGGGCGACGCGATCGCGGCGAGCGTCTAGCCGCGTACGTCGGGCTCCGGCGTGGGCGGCTCCACCGGAGGCGTCGCGACCGGGATGAGGATCGCCGGTACGACGGAGTGCTCGCGACGAGCGCGCCGCCGGGGCCGCGGCCCCGGACCGCTCGGCGAACGGTCCTCAGGCACCGTCCACACCTCCGGATACATGTCGTACATGACTCCAGATACTAGGACGCCTGAGTATCTCCTGACCGAGGAGTGGACGCGGATCCCGAATGATGGACAGTGGGCGGCGGCTTGGCAGACTGATCCGGTGAGCGCTCCCCCGGACCTGCCCGACCTGGTGGTCCGGGCGCTGCGCCTGTCGCTGGAGCGCGGGTACGTGCAGGCGTCGCGCACCGAGACCGGTCGGCTGCTCGCCACCCTGGCCGCCACCCGGTCGGGCACGATCGCGGAGTGCGGCACCGGTTGCGGGGTCGGCGCCGCCTGGCTCCGCAGCGGGGCGCCGAAGTCGACCCGGGTGATCACCGCCGAGCTCGATCCCGGGCTCGCCCACGGCGTGATGGACATGTTCAGCGGCGACGACATCGACGTGATGCACGCCGACTGGAGCAGCCTGACCGAGCACGGCCCGTTCTCGCTGATCTTCATGGACGCCGCCAGCGCCCGCACCTGGCCGCGCGAGCAGGTGGTGGACCTGCTCGACGGCGGCGGGATGATCGTGCTGGACGACTTCGTGCCGTGCGCCACCTGGCCGCCCCTGGACCGCGGCCGGGTGGACGCCCTGCGGCTGGACTGGCTCGCCGACGAACGCTTCACCAGCGTGGACGTGCTGGTCGCCGAGGACACCTCGGTGATCATCGCGGTCAAGAAGTAGCCCGCCCGGTTTGCCGTCGGCTGCCCAGTCGCGCATCCTTTGCTCGTGGGTAGGCGAGGGCAGCGGGCCCTGCGGATCCTGGCCGGGATCGCGATGATGACGGGCTTCGTGCTGGTCGCGTTCGCCGTACTGGCCCGCTTCGCCGGTCCGTGGGGGGTGCCGTACTTCAGCTTCACCTCCGAGCGCGGCTCGGAGTGCACCAACAACTTCACCGGCTACGTGTGCACCCCGATCACGCTCGCCGAGGTCAACTTCTACGCCGACCTCAGGCTGCCGGCCGACACCAAGGTGGTCAGCGGCACCTACCGGTCCACCCACGACTACCAGCTCGAGGCGCTGCTGGAGGTGCCCGCCGCCGGCGCCCCGGCCGCGCTGAAGAACCTGAACGAGGGCTTCGGTAAGTGCCTGGCCGACCAGTCGTCGCCGCTCGACACCAGGGGCCTGGACCAGCTCTGCACCATGGCGACCCTGGACGCGTACACCGTCGGCCAGGAACCCGCCAGCCGCCTCTACGTCGTCGGTACCGGCGTCCGCGCCGACGGCAGCCGCCCCATCCGGATGACCATCCGCTCCCGCTGACAACTCGGGACTCAGAGTCGAGGAACCCCGATCGCGATGAGGTCGGTGGCGATCAGCCCCGGCTCGAAACGGACCTCGAGGTTGGTGGCGCGCAGGACACGGCGACCACTGACCACCACCCCCCGTTCGCGCTTCATGTCCGCTTCCCAGTGCAGCACCTCGAGGTGGTGGCGGCCGTCGACCTCCAGCACTCCGACTCCTCCCCCGACCAGATCCCACTCCGAGTCGAGATAGCGTGGCCGACCTTGCTGGTCCAGCCGAACGACCTGTCGGGCCGGCGGCGCCAGGCCGAACCTGCGGCAGAGTCGGGCGACGTCGAGCTCACCGAGGGCGTGCGCACCTTCAGCGATGTCGCGGAGGGCGAGCCGCATGAAGTGCTTGTGCCGCACGCGACCGACCTGGCGCAGCGACTCGTCGAGCTTCGCGGCGGTGGTCAGGCGCTGCTGGACGGCCGCGGCGAGGAGGGCGCAGGCCATCCGGGGGTACGGCTGCCACGCACCCGCGTCGATGACCGACTGCTCGACCGGGGTGCAGGGCAGGCCGTCCCGCCAGACGTGCGAGCTGGCGTCGACCCGTCGAGACTCGTGCACCCTGACACCGGGCAGCGGAGCGCATCGGGCCCCGCGGGGGATGACGACGTGGATGTCCGACGCTTCCCGAGCCCAGTCGTCAAACCCAGCCAGCTCCAGCGCTGAGTGGCTGCCGAGCGCGGCGGGAAAGCCGGCGTCCAGCAGCGTCAGCCACATCAACTGCCGCCGGCTCGGCTGCCCGTTCTGCGTGAGCAGCACGTGATCGCCCCATCGGGTCCACCGCGCAGCCCGCACCTGATTGCGAGCGAACGACTCGGTGAGGTGGAGAACGTCCAGCCGGTCGACTCGGACCACACCGTGCGCGTACGCCGCCCGCACCTGGGGAGCAGGAGCTGGATGAGCATATCTCGCCATGACCAGAGCATCAGGACCGGAGCCGTCTCCGTTCCGCCTGCCGGCGAAACTGTGGACAACGCGGCCGCGGCGCCGCAGGCGGTGGAAAACCTCCGACGTGGGCGCGGGGGGGGGGGCCGGGGGGGCCCGCCGCCCC
>CAXTVE010000148.1:6619-7473 GCA_964247485.1 uncultured Propionibacteriaceae bacterium | reverse complement strand
GTCTTCCAGACCAGCAACGGGGCAGATCCTGTCACGGGCGTGGCTCCGAACGAGGTCCGGGCCGGCAACAGCACCGACCACGCGCTCGTGGCCGGCACGCGCTACGAGTGGACGCTGCAGGCGGCACTCGCGCGGCCGGCGTGGGCGAGGGCCAGCAGCACCCGGGACGAGGCCGGACGCCAACTCTGTGGGTCCGCCGCGGCCGCCGTTCCGACGGCGGTCAGGGCGCTGCGGGCCCGGGCCGGGGCAGCCTCGGTCAGCTTGGCCAGGGCGGTGCCGGCGGCCAGCTCGAGCCCGGACACGCCGAGGTCGCCGGTCAGTCCGAGGGCGACGGCGGCCGCCTCGTCCGCGTCGAGCAGCAGCGGCGGCAGCCGCGTGCCGCCGGCCAGGGCGTACCCGCCGTAACGTCCCGAATCGCCCTCGATGCCGTACCCGATCCTGCGCAGGTGCTGCACGTCGCGGCGGGCGGTCCGCTCCGACACGGCCAGCCGGTCCGCCAGGACGGGAGCGGTGACCCCCGGCCGGGTCTGCAGGATCGCCAGGATCTCCAGCCGGCGCTCGGTGGGCGTCATCGACACCAAGACTAGGACCGAACCCGGTCAAGAACTGTCAGGGTTCGGGTCTAGCGTGATCGGCATGACCTCCATCGACCTGCTCCGCCCGGATGGCCTGGTGAGCAGTCCGGCCTTCAGCCACGTCGCGGTGATCCCGCCCGGCGCCACCCAGATCCTCGTCGGCGGCCAGAACGGCGTCGACGCCGACGGCCGGCGGGTCGGCGGGGCCCTCGTGGCGCGGGTGGCGCGCTTCGCCGACCTCGCCGCTCTGGCGGTGGCCAGCACCGAGGACCGCGAGGA
>CAXTVE010000148.1:0-6609 GCA_964247485.1 uncultured Propionibacteriaceae bacterium | reverse complement strand
GGGCTGGTCGGCGGGGACCTCGTGGCGCAGGTCGACCAGACGATGGCCAACCTGCTGACTGCGCTCGCCGGGACGGGCGCGGCGATGACCGACGTGGTGGCCCTCACCGTCCTCCTGGTCGAGGGATCCGACCTCCGCGCCGGCTACGGGGCGGCGGCCGCGCACCTGCCGACGGGGGAGGGCGCGCCGCTGGTCACCGCAGCCATCGTCAGCGCGCTCGGCGTGCCGGGGGCCCTGGTCGAGGTGTCTGCCGTCGCGGCGGTGGTCCGGTGACCGAACGCCCGGTCGGGCGGACCAAGGACGCCGGCTGGGAGATCGGGGTGTCCCGCACGGTGGCCCGCCCGATCAAGCAGGTCTGGGAGTTCCTCACCTCGACGACGGGGTTGGCGCTGTGGCTGGGCCAGGGCGTGCGCCGGTTGGACGAGCCGGGGACCGCGTACGCCACCGACGCCGGCACCGAGGGGGAGGTTCGCAGCCTCCGGCCGCAGGACCGGGTCCGGCTGACCTGGCGACCGCAGGACTGGGACCACGACAGCACGGTGCAGGTCGCGGTGTCCGCGAGCGCGGCGGACCGGACGACCATCCGGTTCCACCAGGAGCGGCTGGTCGACGCGGCTCAGCGCGAGCGGCAGCGGGCCCACTGGCAGGCCGTGCTGGACGAGGTCGTCGCGGCTCTGGCGGGCCGCTGATGCTGTCAGTGCTCCGACTTACAGTGTCCGGGTGCCCGCCACCCTGACCGCCGCCCCGCCCGAGGCGCTGCTGGACGCACTGGATCCCGAGCAGCGGCAGGTGGCGGTCGCCCTGACCGGCCCGGTCGCCGTCATCGCCGGGGCGGGCACCGGCAAGACCCGGGCCATCACCCACCGGATCGCGTACGGCGTGGCGACCGGGGCGTACAACCCGACGTCGGTCCTGGCGGTCACCTTCACCACCCGTGCGGCCGGTGAGCTGCGCGGCCGCCTGCAGCAGCTCGGTGCGGCGGGCGTTCAGGCCCGCACCTTCCACTCGGCGGCGCTGCGGCAGGCCCAGTACTTCTGGCCCCGGATCCACGGCGGGGACCTACCCGCGGTGCTGGACAACCGGATGGGCCTGGTCGCGGAGGCGGCCAGCCGGCTGCGGGTCAAGGTGGACACCCCCAAGTTGCGCGACCTGGTCGGCGAGATCGCCTGGGCCAAGGTGAGCAACGTCGGGGTCGAGGACTACGTCCGGCTGGCGGCCCAGTTCAAGCGGGAGCTGGCGTCCTTCGACCCGGAGACGGTCGCCCGGGTCTTCGCGGCCTACGAACGGGCCAAAGCCGACCGCGGCCGGATCGACTTCGAGGACATCCTGCTCTGCACCGCCGCCCTGATGGCCGAGCACCCGGAGGTTGCGGACGCCATCCGGCGCACCTACCGGCACCTCGTCGTCGATGAGTACCAGGACGTCAGCCCGCTGCAGGAGGCCCTGCTCACCCTGTGGCGCGGCGACCGCACCGACCTGTGCGTGGTCGGCGACCCGGCCCAGACCATCCACACCTTCGCGGGGGCGCGGGCGGACTACCTGACCGGGTTCGCTCGCCGGTTCCCGGGGGCGACGGTGGTCCGGCTGGTGCGCGACTACCGTTCCACGCCGCAAGTGGTCGGGCTGGCCAACTCGATCACCGCGCAGGCGGGCGGCGCCGCGGGTCGGAGCACCGGTCCGGTCCGGCTGGAGGCCCAGCAGCCCCCGGGACCGGAGGTGGAGCTGACCGAGGCCGCGGACGAGGCCGCCGACGCGGCCGGGATCGCCGACTGGCTGGCCCGCCAGGCCGCGGCGGGCGTCGAGTACCGCGAGATGGCGGTGCTGTTCCGGATCAACGCCCAGTCGCCCCCGATCGAGCAGGCCCTGACCGACCGCGGCATCCCCTGCCTGGTCCGCGGCGGCGAGCGGTTCTATGAGCGCCCCGAGGTGCGGCAGGCACTGCTCGTGCTGCGCAACCAGGCCCGGGCGCTGGCCGGCGACGAGCCCGGCGCCGTCATCGACCAGGTGAAGGCGGTGCTCGGCGGGTTGGGCTGGACCGAGCAGCCGCCCGATGGGGCCGGTGCGCTGCGGGAGCGCTGGGAGTCCCTGGCCGCTCTGGTCACGGCTGCCGAGAACCTGGTCGCCGACAGCGGCACCCGGGCACCGGGCCTGGACCTGGCCGCCGTGTCGGCGGAGCTGGACCGGCTGGCCGAGGCCCAGCACGTGCCGGCGGCGCAGGGCGTCACCGTTGGCACCCTGCACTCGGCCAAGGGCCTGGAGTGGGATGCGGTCGCCCTGCTCGGGGTGCACGAGGGGTCGCTGCCGTTCGTGCGGGCCAGCACGCCCGACCAGGTCGAGGAGGAGCGCCGCCTGCTCTACGTCGGGGTGACCAGGGCCCGGCGGCTGCTTCGGGTGTCGTGGTCGCGAACCCGGAACGGCGGCGGGCACACCCGCAAGCCCTCGCGGTTCCTCACCACGGTGCTGCCCGCGACGTACGCGAACGGTGCCGGTGCGCCCGCCCCGCGAAGCCGGACCCGGGGCTCGGTGCTGTCGGCGCACTGCCGATCCTGCGGCCGGCCGCTGAGCGAGGCGGCTGAGCGGAAGATGGGTCGGCACACCGGCTGCCCGGCGACCTATGACGAGGACACCATGGCCCGGCTGCGGGAATGGCGTCGCCAGGAGGCGGCCGAGCAGAAGCTCCCCGCGTACTGCGTGTTCACCGACGCGACTCTGGTCGCGCTGGCCGAGAGCCGGCCCCGGAGCGCCGGCGACCTGATCAAGATCCAGGGACTCGGTCCGGCCAAGGCGGGCAAGTACGGCGAGCAGGTGCTGGCCATCCTCGCCGCCGAGACCGAGGGCTCGTAGCGGATGGCCGAGAAAACTCAAGAAACTGGCAGAAATATGTTTGCGCCGGTCCTCGCGGCTCACTTAGTCTGATCGAGGACCTCAGTCGACCGACGACGTCCATCAGCACCGAGGGGAGGGAACGCGCGATGTACACGTATCTGACGATCAGCGAGCAGGCGATCGACGCCACGTTCCGTGCGCCCTCGCTCGCGCTGACCGATCCCGCCCGGGCCATCGAGCCGGCCACCGCCCGCCCCGCCCAGCTGTCCGATCTCCGGACCGGCTGGTCGAGCGTGGGCGTCATGCCGGTGCGGAACCGGGCCGCGCTGCAGCACCAGGACGGACGCATCGCCGGAGCCGGCGGTTGCGACGTCACCGATACCGAGTTTTCGCCCCGAGTGGGACCACCATCCTGTAGTCCTCCGGTCTAGCCACCGGAACCGCCTCCAGGGCCGTGAATCCCAACTCACCGGGAATCACGGCCTTCGTGTTTCCCGGCCACCTACGAGGGTCCGACCCGGCTCCTCGTGACCGAGAGAGATGGCTGAAGATGACCTACGCAGGAGGCGGGCTGTCGACCGTCCCGATACGTGGTGCCGTGCGCGAGGTGCTGCCGTGTCGTCAGGTGGACCCTGAGCTGTTCTTCGCCGAGGGGCCGGCCGATGTCGAGGCGGCGAAGGCGCTCTGCCGTGACTGTCCGATCCAGCAGGTCTGCCTGGCCGGGGCGCTGGAGCGCCGCGAGCCCTGGGGCGTCTGGGGTGGACAGCTGTTCGTCGGCGGCGTCGTGGTCGCGCGCAAACGGCCGCGGGGCCGGCCGCGCAAGTACCCGCTGCCGGATCCGTACGCCCCCGCGGCCGGGGCCGGCGGGCGTGAGGCGGCCGCGTGAGGGCGGGGGCGGAACGCCGCACCATCAGCGTGCGGCGTTTCGCCCTCACGGACGGGACGCGGACCGCTACGGTCGACCTGCCTGTACTCCCCATCCGCGGCACAGCCTCACGGCTCCCCTCAGGGTCGACGTGGAGCCCGTCGCTTCCCCGGCCTCGGGTGCGCCTGCGACCCAGCCCGACCGCTGTGCCGCGCATGGGGAGTACAGGTCCGGTGCCCGTGGCACCATGACCGGGTGAGCACCGACACCGACACCGCTCGGCCGGTGCCCCGCCTCGCCCGGGACGCGTGGCGGGCGTGGCTGGCGACCGGGATCGCCATGCTGCCGGCCATCGCGGGTTCGTTCGGCTATGTCTTCACCGAGCTGCTGGCGGACCGCCGACCGGACCGGGTCACCAACTACTTCATCTCCACCTCGATCATCTTCGTGGTGACGTTCGGCGTCTACCAGTGGCTGACCTGGCGCGTCTTCGCCGGACTGGACGCCGACTCACTGAATGCACTGACGCACGCCACGACCCCCAGGACACGGCGGGCCCGGCGTCTGGAGATGTTCCTGGCCATGGGCCCCAAGGCATGGTCGGCCACCGCGGCTCTGCTGGCCCTGGCGAGCGCGCTGGCCGTCGCTCTGGATGCCGACCTGCGCAGCCAGCCGGTTCTGGTGGCCCTCGCCCTGGGCACCGTGATCACCGGCTGGACCATGATCGTTTTCGCGTACGCGCTCAAGTACCTGCGGCAGCACACCGAGCGGCCTGGCCTGGCGTTCCCCGGCCGGCCCGAACTGGTGTGGCGCGACTACTTCTACCTGGCCGTTCAGGTCTCGACCACGTTCTCCACCTCCGACGTGGAGCTGACGACGACCGAGATGCGGGGGACGGTGACGTCGCAGAGCATCGTCGCGTTCGTGTTCAACACCGTCATCGTCGCCCTGCTGGTCTCGGCGCTGCTGACCTTCGCCTGAGCCCGTCCCTCAGGGGCGGGCGTAGCCCGGGAGGAACTCCTCCAGCACCCGGCCGAAGGCCGCCCGGGCATTCAGCTGGGACAGCACGGCGATCCCTCCGGTCCAGACCCGGTGGATCAGCAGGTAGCTGGGCGGCAGGTTGAGCTGATAGGCCACCCCACCTGAGGCATTCAGGTCCCGGACCCGCTGGAACTGGCCGCGCATCCAGTCCCGGTTGAACTCGAACTCCGGCACTGCCGCCGGCTCGACGAAGGGCGCCAGGTAGTCGAGCAGGTTCTCGGCATCGATGTCGGAGGCCACGAAGCCCTCCTGGTGCAGTTGCGCGGCGACCTGGTGTGCGTTCCCCTCCTGGGCGATCCGCAGGATGCGGCCCATCGCCGATGGCAGCCCGTCCGGCAGCCGGGCGACCAGGCCGAAGTCGACGATGCCCAGCCGGCCGTCGGGCATCAGCTTGAAGTTCCCCGGGTGCGGGTCGGCGTGCAGCAGTCCGACCAGGCTGGGCCCGGCGAACAGGAAGCGCACGTACTGCAGGGCGACCGCGTTGCGCTCGGGCGCCGGCAGGTCGGCCGCGGTGGCGAACGGGACGCCCTCGACCCACTCGCTGACCATCACCTTCGCGGTGCTGGCCAGCACCTGCGGGACGAAGAACTCACCGCTGCCGGCGAAGCCCTCGGCAGCCTGCTGCTGCGACGATGCCTCGAGGGTGTAGTCGAGCTCCTCGCTCACCCGCTCCGTCAGCTCGTCGACGAGCGGTCCCACATCCATCCCCCCGACCAACGGCGAGACCACCTTGGACAGCCGGCCGATCTGCTTGAGGTCGGAGCGCAGCGCTGCGTCGGCCCCCGGGTACTGCACCTTGACCGCGACCGGTCGACCGTCGACCCAGGTCGCGCGGTGCACCTGTCCGATCGAGGCGGAGGCGGCGGGGCGCGGACTGAAGTCGGCGAACGTGTCCCGCCAGCCCGGTCCGAGCTCGCGGGCCAGCACCGCGTGCACGCGCGATGTCGGCATCGGCGGTGCATCGGCCTGCAGTCGGACCAGCTGGGCTCGGTAGGGTGCGGCCACGTCCTCGGGCAGCACGGACTCGAACAGGCTGAGCGCCTGGCCGAACTTCATGGCCCCGCCCTTGAGGTCGCCGAGCACTCGGAACAGCTGCTCGGCGGCCCGCTGCTGCATCTGCTCGCTGACCTGCTCGGCTGGGGCGCCCCCGAGCCGCTTACCGAACCCCAGCGTGGCCCGGCCGGCGAACCCGAGGGGGAGTGACGCCAGTCGCGCGCTGCGGCGGATCGCCGAGCGGGCGAGGGAGTCGTGTTCGGGACGACGCTGGTCGGGCTCGCGGCCGTTCTCACTCACGGCCCCATTCTGTGTGGGTGCGCCAACGGCAGCCGCACTCGGTGTGGCTCGGCCACCTGCGCAGCTCGGTACGCAGGTCGGCCGCGGTCAGCTCGAGGGTGGCGCCCGTGGTGTCCGGCTGCCCGCCGTCGAGGAAGGTCAGCGCCTGGGCCGCGACCATGGCGGCCGCCCATCCGCTGAGCAGGGGCGGCAGGGCCAGCTCGATTCGACCGAGCTGGGCCAGGACCATCGGCCAGCCCGGGTCGGCGTCGGTCCGGGTCAGGTCGGTGCAGCGCAGGCAGGCCGTCCGCCCCGGCAGGACCAGCGGTCCCACCCACACCGCCTCGCCCAGGGAGCGGACCAGCAGGTGGGGCTGGTCCAGCCGGACCAGGTGGTCGGTCAGCATCCGGTCCACCTCCGGGCCGTCCGCGACGATCAGGGTGAGGTCGACCGGGAGGGTCTCCGGCTTGCTCCAGTGGTCCAGCGCCACGACCCGGGTCCCACGGCTCTCCGCGTGCGCGGTCGCGAGTGCCGTCGCCCGGTTGGCGATCCGGGGGTCGTAGACGCCCAGCTCGGCCACCCCGGCCTCGACCAGGTAGCCGACC
>CAXTVE010000147.1:0-7534 GCA_964247485.1 uncultured Propionibacteriaceae bacterium | reverse complement strand
AAGCGGCGCTCGGCCCACCGCTTCTCGATCGGACCGTCGGGGGCCTTGGGGGCGGGGATGTCCGCGCCGTTGTCGTAGAACGAGTCGGCGTCCAGGGAGTTGACCAGCCCGGTCGCCGTGCGGCGGGCCCGGCGCAGGGCGTCGGCCAGGCGGTGCGGCCGGACCGGCTCGCCCGCCGGCGTGCGCTCCTCGGCCATCAGCTCACCAACCCGAACACGATGGCGTACGCGGGCAGCAGGAACCCGATCGTGACGATCCCGGCCACCGCGTACGCGAGCAGGTTCAGCCGGCGGCGGGCCGCGCTGGACACGTTCAGCCCGAGCGTGGTCAGCGCGCTCCAGGTGCCGTGCCGCAGGTGGAAGCCAACCGCGACCATCGCGACGGTGTAGACGACGACGACCCACCAGATCTGGAACCCGTTGACGACCCGGTCGTAGGGCTCCGGAGCGGGGCCGCCCGGGGCGACGATGTTCCAGGTCAGGTGCATCAGGTGATAGAGCACGAACAGGGCGATCACCACCCCACCCCAGCGCAGGGTGAACGAGGCGTAGGTGCGTTGCACCCCGGTCTTCGCCCGGGTGCTGTGGTAGCGCTGCACCCCACCGCGCGCCTTCTGGTTACGGCGCCACAGCGCGAACGCCGCGTACATGTGCGCGCCCACGCTGGCCAGCAGCACGACGCGCAGGATCCAGAGCACCCCGGTGTAGGGCAGGATCGGCTCGCCGAGCGTGCGCAGGTGATGCGCGTAGTCGTTGAATGCGGTCTCCCCCGAGAACACCTTCAGGTTGCCGTACATATGCGCCAGCAGGTAACCGAT
Organism: uncultured Propionibacteriaceae bacterium; assembly: GCA_964247485.1. GTDB lineage: Bacteria > Actinomycetota > Actinomycetes > Propionibacteriales > Propionibacteriaceae > Microlunatus. Next base: position 6,717 of record CAXTVE010000147.1, on the reverse strand, counting down.
CAAGATCAGTCCGCTGACCGCCATCAGGGCCTTGAGGGCGACCGTCGACCGCGCCGCCTTTCGGGCGGGGGCCTGTAGGGTGATCGCCATTCGTCCACCCTAGAGGGCTGGCGATATCGACCACGAATAAGGCCAGTGGCGCGGCTGGTGTTCTTCACCACGCGCCTGGATCACATCGCCGGCCCGGGGCCTCCGTCGCCGATCACGCCCTCGATCCGGGACGGCTTGCAGACCGCTTCCAGGATCTCGGCCCGGACCGGACCGGGCAGCACCACCAGCCCGGACAGCAGACGCTCCGCGCGGTGGAACTGGCCCTGCCGGAGCGGGACCGAGCCGCGGTCGCTGCAGGCCTTCCGGAGCAGCCGGCGGGCCCGGCGGACCCGGCGGCGGTCCGTCAGCCGCAGTCGCGACAGGCCCACGCGGCCGGCCTCGGCCCGGGCCCGCCGCCAGGTCGTCGCCAGGGCGGCGACGGCGGCCTCCGCGGTCCACGAGACCAGCAACGTCCCGCGGTCGGCGGGCAGCTGGCCGGCGGTCTGCAGGGCCCGGACGACCGCCGCCGTCGAAGGGTCCGCGGCGTCGAAGAGGGTGGGCTGCAGCAGGATCAGGTCCAGGTCGTGCTGGGCATCGGCGTACGCGCTCTGCACCACGCGGAGCCTGGTCGTCAGGTCGGCCCGGTCGTCTCGGCCCCGAGCCTGGTCCCGCGGCGGGTAGCGCACGCCGACGAGTGTGGCAGCCGGGCGGGTGACCGTCGATAAGGTGCGGCGATGACGTCAGGCATGATGACCGCCGACCCCGACATCCCGCGGTCGGACCCGGACCTCGAGGCCGGCGAGCTGACCGTGCTCGGCCAGTACCTCGACTTCCACCGGGCGACCCTGGCGATGAAGTGCGGCCGGCTCAGCGAGGCCGACCTGAAGCGACGGGCGGTGCCGACCTCGAACCTGACGCTGCTCGGGCTGGTCCGACATCTGACCGAGGTGGAGTACGGCTGGTTCTGCGAGGACCTGGACGGCCAGCCCGAGCGGTCGGTCTACTTCACCGCTGACGACCTCGACGGTGACTTCGACAACCTCGACACGCACTCGGTCGCCGACGTCTGGTCTGCCTACACCGCCCAGCTCGCGGAGTCGCGGCGCATCCTGGCCACCTTCGGGGACGGGGGCGAGCTCGCTCGCGGTGCCCGCGGCGAGCCGCGGAACGTGCGCTGGGTGCTGATCCACCTGATCGAGGAGTACGCCCGGCACAACGGCCACGCGGACCTGCTGCGGGAGGCGATCGACGGGGCCGTCGGCGAGTGAGGTGACCCGGCCTATCGCTCACGTTCCAGAATGACGACGGGGACGCCGACGCTGTCCGTCGAACGCTCGGTCTCGACATAGCCGCGGCGGCGGTAGAAGCCGTGGTTCGGGATGCTGCCGGCCCCGGTCAGCAGCGCGAGCGCATCGGTGTCGGCCGGGGCGAGGGCCTCGATCGTGTCCATCAGCGCGCTGCCGATCCCCTGGCCCTGCAGGTCGGGTACGACGGCGAGCCGGCCGATGTACCAGCGCCGCCCCGGGCGCACCAGGCCGCGCACCGTGGCGACCAGCCGGCCGCGCAGGCGGGCCACCAGCACCGTCTCCGACTCGATCGCCGCCCTCAGCTCGGCCAGGGTCTCGGTCAGCGGCGGCAGGTCCAGCGAGCCGTTCCACCTCGCCTCGATGAGGAAGGCGGCCCGCTGCAGCGTCAGCAGCTCGCCCGCATCGCCCGGCTGCGCCTCGGTGATCACCAGTCCGTCGAGCCCCGCCGGCAGCAGCTCCGGCCGGTGCTGTCGGGTCCGGGTCAGGGCCTGCTCCCGTCGCCAGGCGGCGATCTTGGCGTGGTGCCCGCTGAGCAGCACCTCGGGCACCTCCCGCCCGCGCCAGGTCAGCGGCTTGGTGTAGACGGGACCCTCCAGCAGGCCGGCGTGTTCGGCGGAGTGCGACTCCTCGCGGAGCGACTCCGGGTTGCCGACCACCCCCGGCAGCAGCCGGACCACCGCCTCGATGACCACCAGCGCCGCGGCCTCCCCGCCGTTCAGCACGTAGTCGCCGATGCTCACCTCGTCGACCCGCATCCGGCCCGCCGCGTCCTCGGCCACCCGGGCGTCGATGCCCTCGTAGCGCCCGCAGGCCAGCACCAGGTGCTCCTCCCCCGCCAGCTCGTACGCGGTCGCCTGGGTGAAGGTCCGCCCGGCGGGCGTCAGCACCACCAGCCGCGTCCGCTCGGTGGCCAGGGCGTCCAGGGCCTCGCCCCACGGCTCCGGCCGCATCACCATGCCCGCGCCACCGCCGTAGGGGGTGTCGTCCACCGACCGGTGCCGGTCGTGGGTCCACTGCCGCAGGTCGTGGACGCCGAGCCGGACCGGCCCGGTCTCGGCGGCCTTGCCGACCAGGGACAGCCGCAGCGGGTCCAGGTACTCGGGGAAGATCGAGACGACGTCAATCCGCACCGGTGGCCACGTCCTCCTCGCCCTCGCTCAGCAGACCGTCCTGCTCCACCACCGTGACCACGCGGCGGGTCAGGTCGACGTCGGGAACCAGAGCGGTCACGAACGGCACCAGGCGGACCCCGGCGTCGGTGGCCACCTCGAGCACGTCCTGGGCCGGCAGGTGCAGGACCGACGCGATCTGCCCCACGCGCACGCCGGCCTCGGTCTGCACCGCCAGCCCGACCAGCTGCCGGTCGTAGTACTCCCCCGGCTCGTCGGGCTGCTCGTCGGGGTCGACGTCGGCGACCAGCGTGATGCCGCGGACGGTCTCGACGGCGGTGCGGTCGTCCAGATCGGCGAAGTGGACCAGCAACCGGCCGCTGTGCCAGCGGAGGCCCGCGACGGTCAGGGTCCGCGTCGAGCCCTCGACCCGCAGCGGCGTGCCCGGCGCGAAGCGCCGCTCGGGCTCGTCGGTCCGCGGCTGGACGGCCACCTCACCGCGGATGCCATGGGCCCGGCCGATCACCCCGACGACGACCTCGACGGTCATGGCGCGGACGGGCGACCGGTCAGGAGCGACGACCCCGGCCGCCGCCGCCGGTCGGGCGTCGGGCGGGCCGGTCGACGTCCACGAAGTCCACCCGGACCGGCTCGCGGCCGGCCAGGGCGGTGACCACGGTCCGCAGTGCGGTCGCGGTGCGGCCGGACCGGCCGATCACCTTGCCGATGTCATCGGGGTTGACCCGGACCTCGAGCATCCGCCCGTGCCGCAGGTCCTTTTCCTTGACGAGCACGTCATCGGGGTGCGCGACGATCCCGCGCACCAGGTGCTCCAGCGCGTCGGCGAGCACCTCAGGCCTGGGTGGCGTCCGCCACGCCGGCGTCGGCCGCGTCCTGGGCCTCGGCGGGCGTGCCCTCGACCTCGGCCTCGGGCTTACGGGCAGCCGCCTTCTTGGTCGTCGCCGCCGCGCGCGGCTCGCCACCGATCTCGGCCAGGGCGGCGTTGAAGATGTCGAGCTTGTTCGGCTTCTCGGGCTGTGGGTCGATCCCGGACGGCGAGGTGTCCCCGGAGAACTGCTGCCAGTCACCGGACCGCTTGAAGATCGCGACGACGGCCTCGCTGGGCTGCGCCCCGACCGACAGCCAGTACTGGGCGCGCTCGGAGTTGACCTCGATCACCGACGGGTCGTTCTTGGGGTGGTACTTGCCGATCTCCTCGATCGCGCGCCCGTCCCGCTTGGTGCGGGAGTCGGCGACCACGATGCGGTAGTGCGGCGACCGGATCTTGCCCAGTCGCTTGAGACGAATCTTGACAGCCACGGGTGCGGGAACTCCTGAGTGCGGGCGGGAACGGCGCCGTACGGCACGACGCGACGTCCCAGTCTGCCAGACGCCGACCGGACAACGCGAATGGGCCGGGTCAGCTCCCGGTGGGCGCGTGACTGACCAGGCCCACCGTGTTGCCCTCGGAGTCGCGCAGGAAGGCCATCCACTCGGTGCTGCCCGCCGGTCCGAGCGCGTCGTCGGTGTGGCGGAAGATGACGTGCGGCTCGGCGAGGATCTCGACCCCGTCCGCCCGCAGGGCCTCGACGGACGCCGCCACGTCGTCGACCCGGAGGTAGAGCAGAGCGCTGGGCACGTTGCGCTCGAGCAGCAGGCGCACCCCACCGGCCCGGAAGAACAGCAGCCCCGGCGGATCAAAGCTCCCCGCGGGCTCGGTGCCCAGCAGCCTCGTGTAGAACGCCCGGGCCCGCTCGAGATCCTCGGCGCGCTGGGCCACCTGGAACACCTCGGTCATCCCAGCAGTATCCATGCTGTCGGGGCGGGTCAGCTGGTGATGTCCTTGCGCAGGAAGTGCCAGAAGGCGAAGCCGACCAGCAGGATCGAGTAGCCGATCGACCAGAGCGCGCCGGTGATCATCTCCGAGTAGTCCACGTTGGCGGCGAGGGCGTCGGCCCAGGCGTACGCGTAGTGCCCGGGCAGGCCCTCCCGGAGGTCCCCCAGGGCGGGAATCGAGTCCAGGATCGCGCAGATGATCATCATCACGACCGCACCGCCGACCGCGGCCAGCGGAGCGTCGGTGGTCACCCCGATCGCGAAGGCCGCCGCGCCGACCACCGACAGCGAGACCAGCAGGTAGGCCACGATCACCAGCAGGCGCCAGCCGATGGTCGGCCAGCCGACCTGCTCCCCGGTCGGGCCGACCAGGTTGCCCCACCCGTACGCGATCCCGCCGACCAGCAGCGTCCAGGCCGGCAGGTAGAGCAGCGCCAGCACCGAGGACAGCGCGGCGACGACCAGCTTCTGCCGCAGCAGCCGCTCCCGGCGGACCGGCGCGGCCAGCAGGTAGCGCAGGCTCGACCAGCTGGCCTCGGCCGGCACCGTGTCCCCGGCGAACAGGGCCACGACGATGACCAGCAGGAAGCTCGTCGAGGCGAACAGGGCGAAGACGACCAGGTTGGCGCCGCTCTCCTGGGCCAGGTCCACGAAGCCGCGCCCGCCCGAGTCGTCCTCGCTGTCCCCCAGCCAGAAGGCCAGCAGCAGGATCAGCGGCAGCACGGTGAGCACGACGAAGATGCCCTGCGTACGTCGACGCCGCAGCTGCCGGCCGAACTCGGCGCGCAGCGGCAGCGCCCCCCTAGCCACGGCGCCCGCCGGCGGAGTCGGAGCCGCTGCCGACCAGACCGAGGAAGATCTCCTCGAGCTGGCGGCGGCCGTCGACGGAGTCGATCCGATAGCCCGCGTCGACCAGCGTGCGCACCAGGTCGGCGCGGGGCGGGCCGCCGTCGACCCGCAGCATGTCCCCGGTCCGCACCGCCGCGATGTCCCGCGCCCCGAGGTACCGCTCGGCCGCGGCCAGGTCCTGACCGTCGGCCAGTCCGATCACGGTCACCGAGTCGCTGGCGGTGAGCGCGGCGACCGAGCCGGTGAGCACCACTCTCCCCTGGTTCATCACCACCACGTGGGAGCAGGTCTGCTCCACCTCGCCGAGCAGGTGCGAGGAGATGACCACCGTGCGCCCGGCGGCGGCGTAGTCGGCCAGCACCTGCCGCATCGCCTTGATCTGCGGCGGGTCGAGACCGTTGGTCGGCTCGTCCAGGACCAGCAGCGAGGGCAGCCCCAGCATCGCCTGCGCGATCCCGAGGCGCTGCCGCATGCCCTGGCTGTAGCCGCGCACGCGGCGGTCCAGCGCCGCGCCCAGCCCGGCGATCGCCAGCGCCTTCTCCAGGTGTGCCTCCTCAGGCGGCCGGCCGGTGGCCGCCCAGTAGGCGTCGAGGTTCTGACGGCCGGTGAGGTGCGGCAGGAAGCCGGGTCCCTCGATGAACGAGCCCACCGAGGTCAGTACGTCGGCGCCGGCGTGCACCGGCTCGCCGTGCACGTAGATCTGCCCGGAGTCCGGCCGGATCAGCCCGACCAGCATCCGCATGGCGGTGGTCTTGCCGGCCCCGTTCGGCCCCAGCAGGCCGACCACCTGGCCGGGCTCGGCCCGGAACGAGATCCCGTCGACCGCCCGGAACCCGTCGGAGTAGGTCTTGACCACGTCGTCCACCACCAGCGGCAACTCGGCCAGCGCCGGGTCCGGACGGGCCGCCCGTCGCCGCCGGGCCAGCAGGATGATCCCGGCCAGCGCCGCCAACACGAGCACCGACACGGCCACGATCAGCGGTACGGGAACGTCGAGGTCGCCGCCCAGCACCTCCAGCGTCACCTCGGGCAGCACCAGCGCGGCGCCACCGGCCAGCGCCACCGTGTGCACAGCCGGCTGCTCGGGCAGGGCGTACGCCTGGTCGGTCGTCGACACCACAACCCGGAGCCGGTGCTCGACGGGCACCTGGTGGGCCACCGCCGGCAGCGCCACCGTGACCCGGGTGGGCCGGTCCGGGGTGAGCCCGGTCAGCTGGACCGGGGCCACGGTGCGGTGGGGCAGCACGGCCGAGCTCGGCCCGGTGACGGTCCGGCCGGCCAGGGTGGTCTCGACGTCCGGGCCGAGGTCCCACAGCGCGACGAACAGCGTCGCCGTGGGCGCGCTGGAGGTGACCTCGAGGTCCACCCGCCCGCTGCCCACGACCGGCACCGGATCGGCCACCGGCTCGGAGGTGAAGATCGCCGTCTGGCCGGGCAGGACGGCCAGGGCGTAGCCCGCCGCCGCGGCGGCGCCACCCAGCACCCCGCCGCTGCCCGGCAGGTTGGTCAGCGCGGCCGGACTGCCGCCGGCCGGGGCGACGACGGTCTGCCGGTCGCCGGTCAGGCCGAGTCGGCGCTCCCCGAGC
>CAXTVE010000146.1:2605-7556 GCA_964247485.1 uncultured Propionibacteriaceae bacterium | reverse complement strand
CCCGGGCCGCCGCCCCCGCCCGCGCCGCGGGCCCGGCGGCGGGAGGGCGGGGGCTGGGGGCGCTGGCCCGCGCCGGGCTCGAGCGCTACCCGCCCTACCATCTGGTCCGGGCCGACGCCCTGGAGCGCTTGGGGCACCGGGCCGAGGCGGCAGCGGCCTACCGGGCCGCGGCCGAGGTGGAGCGGAACGAGCCGCTGCGGGCCCGGTACGCCGCGCAGGCCGACGGCCTGGAGCCCTAGACCGGCTCGGCGACCGGTTCGTGCGCCTCGCGGCGCGTACGCCGGTTCCGCCCGGCCTGGCGTACGCCGTTGAAGGTCAGCACGACCAGAGCCAGCCAGACCATGGCGAAGCCGACCCAGCGGCCGGCGGACATGGCCTCGTCGAAGTAGAGCACCCCCAGCAGGAACTGCAGCGTCGGGGCGATGTACTGCAGGAACCCCAGGGTGCTGAGCGACAGCCGGGTGGCGGCGGCGGCGAAGAACAGCAGCGGCACCACGGTGATCAGCCCGGAGGCCATCAGCAGCAGGGTGTGGGCCCAGCCCAGGTGACCGAAGGTCAGCCCACCGGTGAGCTGCAGGTAGCCGAGGTAGCCCAGGGCGACGGGCGTGAGCACGGCCGACTCCACCGTCATGGTCTCCACCGCGCCGCCGTTGACCTGCTTCTTGATCAGGCCGTAGCAGGCGAAGCTGGTGGCCAGGGTCAGGGCGATCCACGGCGGCCGGCCGTAGTCGAAGGTCAGCACCAGGACGGCCAGCGTGGCCAGGCTGACACTGACCCACTGCAGCGGGGCGAGCCGCTCCCGCAGGAAGATCACGCCGATCAGGATGGAGAGGATCGGGTTGATGTAATAGCCCAACGCGGTCTCCACCACGTGGCCGTGGTTGACCGCCCAGATGTAGGTGCCCCAGTTGACCGAGACGACGGCCGCGGCGAAGCCGAGCATCACCAGGCTCCGGCGGTGTCCGATCCGGCCCCACCAGCCCCGCGGCACGACGGTCAGCAGCAGCACCACGCAGATCACCAGCGACCAGATGATCCTCATGGCGAGGATCTCCAGCGCCCCGGCCCGGGCGATCAGCGGCCAGAAGACCGGCACCGCGCCCCAGAGGACGTAGGCCCCCAGTCCGTAGGAGATGCCCCGTCGGGTTCGGTCGGTGGACACGGCGCGAGGCTACCCGGGCCCGTTCGGTGCCACCATCGGTTTCGACGGCCGGCGGGTTCATCGGTACGCACAAGGAGAGTTCGACCTCCTCCCCAAGGTGACCAGTCCCTCGGCCCTCACCCTCGGCGTCCACAGCGACCGGGCCCGGTACGCCGCCGTCGCCGCGCTGGTCGCGGTCGCGGTGGTCTGGGGCGGCAGTTTCGTCGTGGTCAAGGAGACGGTGGTCGAGGTGGCCCCGACCCGGCTCGTGGGCCTGCGGTTCGGCGTGGCCACGTTGGTGCTGCTCGCCCTCCGACCCCGGGTGCTGCGCGGCCTGGACCGGCGGACCATGGCGACCGGCGGCATCCTCGGGGTGCTGCTCGGCGGGGGGTTCGTGCTCGCCACGGTCGGCATGCAGACCACCTCGGTCGCGGTGTCGGCGTTCGTGATCGGGACGACGGTGGCCTTCGTGCCGCTGGTCGGCTGGGTCTGGCTGCAGCGGCGGCTGTCCCGGCGTACGGCGGTCGCGGTCACCCTGGCCACGGCGGGGCTCGGGCTGATCACGGTCCGCGGGATCGCGGTCGGACCCGGTGTCGGGCTCGTGGTGGCGGCCGCGTTCGTATTCGCCGTCCACCTGGTCGCGTTGGAGCGCTGGTCCCGGCCCGGCGCGCTCTACCAGCTGGCGGTGGCGCAGCTGGCGACGGCCGCCGTGGTGGCCTTCGCCCTGGAGCTGCCTCTGCCCGCCGGCCCCGGACTGACGGCCGCCCCCTCCGGTGCGGCGTGGCTCGGCCTGCTGGGGCTGGGCGGGATCGCCACCGCCGGCGCCTTCGTCGCCCTCAGCTGGGCGCAGACCCGGGTGGACGCCACGACGGCCGCGGTGATCCTCACCCTCGAGCCGGTCACCGGCGCGGTCCTCGGGATGGTGCGCGGTGAGACCCTCGGCATCGCGTTCGCGCTCGGCGCGGGTGCCGTGGTGGTCGCCGCTGGCCTGGTGGCCCGGGTTCGCGAGCGCTGAGGGCCGACTCTCTCGCGAACCCCGAGCGGGACCCCTTGACCGGACCAGGCGCTGGGCTGGAACATCTGCGGCTATGAACGCCGACTATCTGAGTGTGCGCAGGCGATTCCTCGACTTCGACCGGAACGGCCGCACGTGCGGCCCGTTCTCGGAGAAGACCGGCGTGCTGGCCCGGGATCCGCGCGGCCTGGTGGTCGCCGTGCCGGCGGGGTTCCAGCCGGCCCGCGGGCGGCGTACGCGGATCTGTTCCACGCCGGCCCGCATCCAGGTCGAGGAGAGTCGGGTCCGCGAGGAGTGTCGGTACGTGCCGCCCGACTGGGACGACGACCGGACCCTTGGACGTCGCAGCACGTTCGGCAAGTTCTGGCGCCGGCTCTGGCCCCAGCGGTCGCCTTGGCGGCCGGTGCGGATCGAGCGCGACGCGGGCACGTTCACCGTCGAGGTCGAGGAGCTGGACCCGCCGGACACCTGGTTCGACTCTGATGCCGTGGTACAGCCCGACGTGTGCCAGGGCGATCTGCTCACGGTGCACACCAAGTGGCTGGCGATGCTGCCGGGCGTTCACGAGTTCGAGGTGCTCTTCGACGGCGAGCCCTACGAGCATCTTCAGGCCATCCCCACCGAGACCCTGCCGCTGGGGATCCACCAGTTCGACTTCCGGGCCGTGTTCGACGACGGGGAGGAGCGCAGCTGCGCCTGGGCGTTCAGCCTGGTCAGCAAGGTCGAGCTGCGGGCGGTGGCGCCGCAGACCGAGCTGGTGCTCGGCGACCCTGCGGAGCCGAACGGCCTCACGCTGCCGCTGCTGGCCGTCAACCGGGCGCCGCACCCGGTCCTCGTCGAGCTCGCGGTGGCCGGCGTGCCGCCCGGCTGGTCGGCGGTGGTCCTGGGGGACGCGCTGGTGACGCTGAAGCCGGAGGAGGTCCGGGAGGTCACGCTGCAGGTCGAGCTGATGAACGACAGCGGCCTCGACGACCGCCCGCTGCCGTTCACCGTCGGCGCGACCAGCCTGCTGCCCGTCGAGCGCCCCGGCGAGCAGCCCCACGCCCTGTCCAGCTTCGCCACCTGCTACGTATCGGTGCAGGCGGACCCGGAGGTCTTCACATCGGCGGCCGTCCTGCAGCACTTCCTCCGGGTGGAGGGCAACCCGATCCTGTACGGGCGGCGCACAAAGGGCTAGGGCGGGTCTCCCGGACTCTGGTCGTGGCGAGCGGCTCGGTTCGGGGAAAGGTGGGTCGAGCGGCCGACAGGCCGGCTAACGGACGAGCCAGGTGTCCCCGCCGTTGATCATCGCCTGCAGGTCCTCCTCGGAGTCCCCGCGGCCGCGGGCCAGGTCGACCTGCTCACGGGCCAGGTCGTCGTAGGTCGACGCCTCGACTGCGCGGAAGATGCCGATCGGCGCCCGGTGCAGCACGCCCGCATCGGTCAGCCGGCTCAGCCCGAAGGCGTACGAGGGGTCGTCCAGATGGGCGTCGTGCACGACCAGAGCGTCCTCGCCCACGTCGCTCACCTCGACGACGGAGAAAGCTCCCGTACGCGGGTCCCGGACCACGCCGAGGTGCCCGTCGACCCCGAACCGGATCGGCGCGCCGTGGACGAGCGGGATGATCGCGTCCGCCGAGGTTGCGTTGTCCTTGACCGCGGCGAACGCGTCGTCGTTGAAGATCGGGCAGTTCTGGTAGATCTCCACGAACGAGGTGCCCCGGTGGTCCGCAGCCGCCTTGAGCACCGAGGTGAGGTGCTTGCGGTCGGAGTCGATGGTCCGGGCCACGAAGGTCGCCTCGGCCCCCAGGGCCAGCGAGACCGGGTTGAACGGGTTGTCCAGCGAGCCCATCGGGGTCGACTTGGTGACCTTGCCGATCTCGGAGGTGGGGGAGTACTGGCCCTTGGTCAGCCCGTAGATCCGGTTGTTGAACAGCAGGACGGTCACGTTGACGTTGCGCCGCAGCAGGTGGATCAGGTGGTTGCCGCCGATGGACAGCGCGTCCCCGTCGCCGGTGATGACGAACACCGCGGTGTCCGGCCGGGCGGTGGCCACGCCGGTCGCGATGGCCGGGGCCCGCCCGTGGATCGAGTGCATGCCGTACGAGTCGACGTAGTAGGGGAACCGGGAGGAGCACCCGATGCCGGAGATGATGACGGTGTTCTCCTTGCGGATGCCCAGCTCGGGCATGAACCCCTGGAACGCCGCCAGCACCGCGTAGTCCCCGCAGCCCGGGCACCAGCGCACCTCCTGGTCGGAGGTGAAGTCCTTGCGGGTCAGCGGCTCCAGGGCCAGCGGCACGCCGGCCAGGCCGCGGTAGCTCCCGCCGGCCGCAGCGGCGGTGGGCCGGTCGTCGACGGCAGTCATGCCGGCACTCCTTGCAGGTTGTCGATCTCGGCTTCCAGGTCCGCCGCCAGCTCGCTGAGCGAGATCGGCAGACCGCGTACGCGGGAGTAGCTCTGCACGTCGACCAGGTACTTCGCCCGCAGCAGCAGGGCCAGCTGGCCGAGGTTCATCTCGGGCACGATCACCCGGTCGTAGCTCCTCAGGATCTCCCCGAGGTTGGCCGGGAACGGGTTGAGGTGCCGCAGGTGGGTGTGCGCGACCTGGCGGCCGGTCTTGCGCACCCGGCGGACAGCGGCGACGATCGGCCCGTAGGTCGAACCCCAGCCCATCACGAGAACCCTGGCGCCGTCCCGGTCCGGACGCGAGGAGCGCGAGCGACGACCGGCCAGCGGGGGGTGTGGGGGGGGGGGGGCCCCCCCCCCACCCCCGGGGGGGGCGCCCCCCGAGGGGGGGTGGGGGGCGCGGGCGG
>CAXTVE010000146.1:0-2595 GCA_964247485.1 uncultured Propionibacteriaceae bacterium | reverse complement strand
CCACCCCCCCCCCCTCCCGCCACCCCGGGCGCGCGCGGGGGGGGGCGGCGGGGGGGGGGGCCCCCCCCCCACGCCCCCCGTTGGCCGGTCGTCGCTCGCGCTCCTCGCGGCCGGGATGGGCGGGTCGTCGACGACCAGATCGGGGATGTCGCGGACGATGCCGGCGATCTTGGCCGCACGGGTCCGCACCATCTCGTCGTGGTTGGCCGGGTCGTAGGAGACGGCGCCGGTGTCCTTCGCCTTCTCGATGCCGCCGATCCGGTGCTGCAGGCCGGTGGTGCCGGGGATCGCCCACGGCCGCGCCAGGGTCTCCGGGTCGCGCAGGTAGGGCAGGAAGACCGGCTGCCCGGCCTTGTCCACCGCGTTCGCCGAACCGGCGAACTGCGGGTCGATCGGCGGGATCGCCGCGACGTCCGGCACCTGCCAGGGCTCGGCGCCGTTGGCGATGTAGCCGTCGGACAGCACCACGACCGGGGTGCGGTACTTGACGGCGATCCGCACCGCCTCGATCGCGATCGGGAAGCAGTCGGCGGGGGACTGCGCGGCCAGCACGGGCACGGGAGCCTCCCCGTTGCGGCCGAACATCACCTGCAGCAGGTCGGCCTGCTCGGTCTTGGTCGGCATCCCGGTGCTCGGCCCCGCGCGCTGGATGTCGCAGACGATGAGCGGCAGCTCGGTCATCACGCCGAGCGCCATGGTCTCGGACTTGAGCGAGATGCCCGGGCCGGACGTGCTCGTCACGCCGAGGTGGCCGGCGAAGCTCGCACCCAGCGCGGCGCCGACCCCGGCGATCTCGTCCTCGGCCTGGAAGGTGGTCACGCCGAAGCGCTTGTGCTTGCTCAGCTCGTGCAGCACGTCGGACGCCGGGGTGATCGGGTAGGCGCCCAGGAACAGGGGCAGCCCGGCCTTCTTCGCCGCGGTCACCAGCCCGTACGCCAGCGCGAGGTTGCCGGAGATCTGCCGGTAGCGACCGGCCGGCATCGGGGCCGGTGCGACCGCGTAGGTGACGGCGAAGACCTCGGTGGTCTCGCCGAACGCGTACCCGGTCTTGAACGCGGTGATGTTCGCGTCGCGGATGTCGGGCTTGGACGCGAACTTGGCCGACAGGAAGCTGAGCGTGCCCTCGGTGGGCCGGTGGTAGAGCCACGACAGCAGGCCGAGGGCGAACATGTTCTTGGCCCGGGCGGCGTCCTTGCGGGACAGGCCGAACGGCTTGACCGCCTCGACGGTCATCCCGGTCAGGTCCAGCGCGTGCACCTGGTAGTCGGCCAGCGACTCGTCGGTCAGCGGGTCGGCGGCGTAGCCGACCTTGGCCAGGTTGCGCTTGGTGAAGTCCGCGGTGTCGGCGATGATGACGCCGCCGCGGGGCAGGTCGGCGATGTTGGCCTTGAGGGCGGCCGGGTTCATGGCCACCAGCACGTCCGGGCGGTCGCCGGGCGTCATGATGTCGTAGTTGGCGAAGTGCAGCTGGAAGCTGGACACCCCCGGAAGGGTTCCCGCCGGCGCGCGGATCTCGGCGGGGAAGTTCGGCAGGGTGGAGATGTCGTTGCCGAACACTGCCGCGTCGGCGGTGAAGCGGTCCCCGGTCAGCTGCATCCCGTCGCCCGAGTCGCCGGCGAAGCGGATGACGACCCGGTCAAGGGTCTGGACCTTGGTCACTGTCGGCCTTTCCTCGGCGTACGCGTCCCCTTTGCTCTGGTCCGGGGTGGGGCTCGGCCTGCCTCATCGGGCGGTCGTCGAACCGACTCCACTATAGGACGCCCTTACCCGGTCTCTCTGTGATCTCGCCGACGGGGGCTAGCGTTGCCGCATGCGGTGGCGGGACTGGTACGGCGACGGCTCGCTGTACGTCGTGCACGTCGCCCTGGCCTGCTGCGCCCTGGAGGTCGAGGCCGCCGCGGCCGGGGTGCCGGAGGTGTCGCTGCCGGCGGCGGTCGAACCGGGGACGCGGGTGGCCGTGGTCGTGGCCGGCACGGTGACCGACCGGCTGGCCCCCGCCGTGGCGGCGATCGCCGACGCGTGTGCGGAACGGGGGGCCGGAGCGCCGGCGGTGCTGTCGTTCGGTGCGTGCGCGTCGTCCGGTGGGCCGTACTGGGACTCGTACGCGGTGACCAAGGGCATCGACCAGCTGGTGCCGGTCGACGTCTACGTGCCCGGCTGCCCGCCACCGCCCGAGGCCCTGACCGCCGCCCTCGACAGCCTCGCCGGACCGGTGCCGGCGTGAGGTTGGTGGCGCCGGAGGACTGGCGGACGACGGTCGCCGGGGCGCAGCAGGACGGCTACGACTTCTTCGACTGGCTGGGGGCGGAGGACCTGATCGGCCGGCGGGACGCGATCCTCGTCGTGCTGGCCCTGCGGCGGCTGGACCACCCGGGGGACGTGCTGCTGCTGGGCACGGAGCTGGACCGGGACGGGCCCCGGCTGGACAGCCTCCGGGGCCTCTTCGCCGGGGCGGCCTGGCACGAGCGGGAGTCGGCCGAGCTGTTCGGGGTGGAGTTCGTCGGCGGCGACCCGGCCCGGCTGCTGCTGGCGACCGGCTTCACCGGGACGCCGCTCCGCAAGGACGAGGTGTTGGCCGCGCGGACGGCGGTCAGC
>CAXTVE010000145.1:0-7628 GCA_964247485.1 uncultured Propionibacteriaceae bacterium | reverse complement strand
CCGAGGGCGGCGGGACCACGGCGCGGTGGGGGGGCCGGTGCGGGGAGTGCCAGACCTGGGGCAGCGTGGTCGAGGCGGGGGCGCCGCAGCTGACCAAGGTCACCAGCTCGGTGCCGACCCGCAAGGCGGTGCCGATCGGGCAGGTGAGCGCGGACCTGGCGGCCCGGACCCTGACCGGGGTCAGCGAGCTCGACCGGGTGCTGGGCGACGGGCTGGTGCCGGGGGCGGTGGTGCTGCTGGCCGGCGAGCCCGGCGTGGGCAAGTCGACGCTGCTGCTGGAGGTCGCCGCCCGCTGGGCCGGGGCCGGACGGCGCACGCTCTACGTGTCCGGGGAGGAGTCCGCCGCCCAGGTCCGGCTGCGGGCCGGGCGCACCTCGGCGCTGGCCGACGAGCTCTACCTGGCGGCGGAGACCGACCTCGGGACCGTGCTCGGCCACGTCGAGGAGGTCCGGCCGTCGCTGCTGGTGGTCGACTCGGTGCAGACCGTGGGCACCGCCGAGGCCGATGGCTCCCCCGGTGGAGTGACCCAGGTCCGCGAGGTGACCGGTGCACTGGTCCGGGTGGCCAAGCGCACCGGCATGGCCGTCATCATCGTGGGGCACGTGACCAAGGACGGCGCGATCGCCGGTCCGCGGATGATGGAGCACCTGGTCGATGTGGTGCTCAGCTTCGAGGGCGACCGGCACTCGGGCTTCCGGCTGGTCCGGGCGACCAAGAACCGCTACGGCCCCGCCGACGAGGTCGGCTGCTTCGAGATGGCCGAGCAGGGCATCGTCTCGGTCCCGGACCCGTCGGGACTGTTCACCTCCCGGCACGCCGACCCGGTGCCCGGCACCTGCATCGCCGTGACCATGGAGGGGCGGCGGCCGCTGCTGGCCGAGCTGCAGGCCCTGGTCGCCGCCAGCAACCTGCCCCAGCCGCGGCGGACGGTGCACGGGGTCGACTCCGGCCGGATGGCCATGGTGCTCGCCGTGCTGGAGCGGCGCTGCGGAGTCAGGCTGTTCAACTCCGACGTCTACGTCTCCACGGTCGGCGGCGCCAAGGTCAGCGACCCCTCGGCCGCCCTGGCCGCGGCGGTCGCGGTGGCCTCGGCGGCGACCGACCGCAGCATCAGCTCCCGGGTGGTTGCCCTCGGCGAGATCGGCCTGGCCGGGGAGCTGCGCCGGGTGCCCGGCACTGACCGGCGGCTGGCCGAGGCGGCCCGGCTCGGGTTCACCGAGGCGGTGGTACCGGCCGCCACGGACGCGACCCGGGAGCGGCGCACGAATACGTGGGGCGGCATGCAGGTGCACGCGGTCCCGACGCTGCAGCACGCCCTGGCGGCGCTGCGCCTGGTGCCGAGCGGGGACCGGTCTCAGGCCGAGCGCACGGCCGCGACCAGCTCGCAGACCCAAGGGGCTACCTCGTCGGCCTAGCCGCGGCCATCGTGCGGTCAGCCCGCCAGCATCATCAGCAGCCGGACGGGCTCCGCACCGGTCAGCTGGGCGGTGGCGTAGTAGGTGCCCGGGCGGGGGATCTCCGGCCGGGAGTGGCAGCCGTTGCGAGAGCGCAGGCCGTTCCAGGTCAGTTTCCACTCCACGGCCTGCTCGGCCTCGAGGGTCCTGCTCAGGGTCCTGACCAGCCGCGCGCAGTGCCGGGTGGTCCAGATCTGGTCGCTGCCGGAGTTGATCACCAGCTCGAAGTTGTCCCGGTTGACGACGGCGGTGCAGGTGCCGCCCGAGCCGTTGATCAGCGACAGGGTGAAGGTGCTGCGCTGCTTCGGCTTGCGTCGTTGCGCGCCGGTCAGGGTCGGCCGCAGAGCGCTCGGCGCGCAGGCGACCGGTTTCGGCTTGGGGGTCGGAGTAGGCGTCACGGTCGGCTTCGGCTTCGCGGCCGGGCTCGCGGACGGCGCGGCAGTGCCTGGGGCGGCGGCCGAGGTGGTGCTCGAGGGCCTGGTCGACCGCCCGGAGGTCGACGACGGGCCGGCGCTGGGCTTGGCCTTGGCACCCGGGTTGCCGGTCGGGGTGCTCGCCGCGGTCGCCGGAGCGGCCAGCGGCGGGGGCGACTCACCCTGGACGGCGGACCCGCTGCTGGTTCCGTTGGCGATCAGGGCCCCCGCCACCGCCAGCACCACGACCGCGACCCCGACGACCGCAAGGCGCCGCATCCAGTAGGTCTGAGCGGGCTCCGGGCCGGCTGGGTTCAGCACGGTGCTCATGAGCGGCAGCCTAGGTTCGCCCTTCGGCTGATCACGGCAGGCACGCCGCAGGTACGGTGGCCGGCGTGACGGCGGCCGGGACGGAGCTGGTGCCTAACTTGCGCCCGCGGGCCCTCGTCGGCCGCATCCTGACCTGGTACGCCACGCACGCCCGGGACCTGCCGTGGCGCCGCCCGGGCACCAGCCCGTGGGCGGTACTGGTCAGCGAGCTCATGCTGCAGCAGACGCCGGTGGCCCGGGTTCGGGAGCCGTGGGCGGCCTGGCTGGAGCGCTGGCCGACCCCGGAAGCGTTGGCGGCCGCGCCGGCCGGTGAGGCCGTCCGGGCCTGGGGTCGGCTGGGCTATCCGCGCCGGGCGCTGCGGCTGCACGCGGCGGCGGTCGCGATCACCGAGCGCTTCGACGGGCGGGTGCCTGCGGACCTCGACGCCCTGCGCAGCCTGCCCGGCGTCGGCTCCTACACCGCGGCGGCGGTGACCAGCTTCGCCTACGGGCGGCGGGCCGTGGTCCTGGACACCAACGTGCGCCGGGTCCTGCACCGGGCACTCGGGGCAGGACCTGTGTGCATGGCGCGCAGCCGGCTCCCCCGCCTGGACGGGACCGCCCCGGCGCGGGCAGGCGTACGCGGGGACGGACCGGCAGTGCCGCGGCGCCCTGCTCGCCGTGCTGCGCTCGACGGACGTCCCCGTCCCGGCCGACGAGCTGGACGCGGCCTGGGCGGACGCCGCTCAGCGCATACGCGCCCTCGACTCGCTGATCGCCGACGGGCTGGTCACCGCCGTCCACCCCGGCCGCTTCGCGTTGCCGGGCTGACGGACGAAACCGGTCGATTCGGACCCGATCACCGCCCCGTATCGTGCCTGTTGTGACCAGTTTCGATTCCACGACCGACAACGACCGGGCCAAGGCGTCCACCATCCGGCTGCGCAACGGGGCCGACATCCCGGTGCTGGGCATCGGCACGTCGCCGCTGCGCGGGGAGGAGTCGCGGAAGCAGGTGCGGACGGCGCTGGCGGCCGGCTATCGGCTGATCGACACCGCGGAGAACTACGGCAACGAGGACGCCGTCGGGCAGGGCATCCGCGACTGCGGGATGGAGCGGAGCGAGATCTTCCTGACCAGCAAGTTCAACGCCCGCTGGCACAGCATCTCCGGTGTTCGCCAGGCCTTCGACGCCAGCCGCAAGCGGTTGGGGGTCGACTACCTCGACCTGCTGCTGGTGCACTGGCCCAACCCCGGTCAGGACCGCTACGTCGAGGCGGTCCAGGGCCTGCAGCAGCTGCTCGAGGCGGGCGACCTGCGGGCCATCGGGGTGTCGAACTACAAGCCCGAGCACCTCCAGCGGGTGCTGGACGAGACGGGCATCGTGCCCGACGTCAACCAGATCCAGCTGAGCCCGTACACCACCCGCGACGACAGCCGGGCGTTCCACGACGACCACGGCATCGTCACCGAGTCCTGGAGCCCCCTCGGGGCCAGCAGCGACGAGCTCCGGAACGACCGGGCCATCGCCCGGATCGCCGAGGGGCACGACAAGTCGGCCACCCAGGTCGTGCTGCGCTGGCACATCCAGCTCGGGCTGGTCGCCATCCCCCGCTCCGGCAACGCCGGGCGCATCGCCGAGAACCTCGACGTGTTCGACTTCGAGCTGACCAACGAGGAGATGACGACCATCACCGGGCTCAACCGCGGAAACGCCGGGCTGACGGACTCGGACGAGTTCGGCCACTAGCCACGCGGAGCAGGCGGATCCCGGGCCGCCCGGCGGCCGGCCCGCCTACGCTCGATGGCATGACCGTCGCCGACCAGCCGACCTGGACACTCGAGGATCGGTTCGCCCGAGAACTGGTCGAGCTGGCCGTCCCGTGGCGGGCGGCGGAGCCCCCGGAGCCACGGCTGCTCGTGCTCAACGAGCCGCTCGCCAGTGAGCTCGGCCTCGACCCGGCCTGGCTGCGGAGCCCCGACGGCCTCGGTCTCCTCGTCGGGACCCGCCTCCCGGCCGGCGCCACGCCGGTCGCGCAGGCGTACGCCGGGCACCAGTTCGGCGGGTTCGTCCCGCGCCTGGGCGACGGCCGCGCCCTGCTGCTGGGCGAGATCGACGGCCGGGACGGGCGTACGCGCGACCTGCACCTCAAGGGCTCCGGGCGGACCCCGTTCGCCCGCGGCGGCGACGGGTTGGCCGCCGTCGGCCCGATGCTGCGCGAGTACGTGGTGAGCGAAGCCATGCACAGCCTGGGTGTCCGTACCACCCGCGCCCTGGCCGTGACGGCCACCGGTGGCCGGGTACGGCGGGAGACGGCGCAGCCGGGAGCCGTCCTGGCCCGAGTGGCGAGCAGCCACCTGCGGGTCGGCAGCTTCCAGTACGCCGCGGCCACCGGCGACGTCGACCTCCTCCGCCGGCTGGCCGACCACGCGATCCGGCGTCACCACCCCGGCGCGGCCGAGACCGAGCAGCGCTACCTCACCCTCTTCGAGGCGGTGGTCGCGGCTCAGGCGTCGCTGGTCGCGCAGTGGATGCTCGTCGGCTTCGTCCACGGGGTGATGAACACCGACAACATGACGATCTCG
The DNA here is from genome assembly GCA_964247485.1 of uncultured Propionibacteriaceae bacterium. Taxonomy (GTDB): domain Bacteria; phylum Actinomycetota; class Actinomycetes; order Propionibacteriales; family Propionibacteriaceae; genus Microlunatus. The sequence continues at coordinate 2,866 of CAXTVE010000145.1, read as the reverse complement.
GGCGAGACGATCGACTACGGGCCGTGCGCCTTCCTGGACGCCTTCGACCCGTCCACGGTGTTCAGCTCGATCGACCACGGCGGCCGCTACGCGTACGGCAACCAGCCGGTCGTCGCGGAGTGGAACCTCGCCCGGCTGGCCGAGGCCCTGCTCCCCCTCCTGCACCCCGATCAGGACGCGGCGGTGGCCCTCGCGGAGGAGTCGCTCGGCGGGTTCCGGCGGCAGTACGACGTGGCGTGGTCGAGCGGCATGCGGGCCAAGCTGGGTCTGCCCGGCGCGGTCGCGGCGACCGGAACGGCGACGCTGCTCGACGAGCTCTGCACCCTGCTGCACGCCGGCTCCGTCGACTACACGTCGTTCTTCCGCAGCCTGGCCGCGGCGGCCCGCGGGAACACCGAGCCGGCGCGTGCCCTGTTCGATGACCGGGCGGCGTTCGCGGCGTGGCTGGACCGGTGGCGGGCTCTCGGTCCGGACCCGGCGGCGATGGACCGGGTCAACCCCGTCTACATCCCCCGCAACCACCTGGTCGAGGAGGCGCTGGACGCCGCCACGGCCGGGGACCTGGACCCGCTGGGGCGGTTGCTGGACGCCGTGTCCGCCCCCTACACCGAGCGACCCGGGCTCGAGCGGTACGCCGCCCCGGCGCCAGAGGACTTCGGCGCGTACCGAACCTTCTGCGGCACCTGACCCGCAGACCCGGTCAGGGCTGATCGGTCGGCACCGGCGGCTGGGCCGGCCTGGCGGTCCGCGTCGAACCGACGCTGGCCACCACCACGCAGAGCACCGCGACCCACTGCACGGGATCCAGGAGCTCCTGCAGGAGCAGCAGCGCCACCAGCGCCGCGACGGCGGGCTCCAGACTCATCAGGATGCCGAACACCCGTGGCGGCATCCGGCGCAGCGCAACCAGCTCCAGGCCGTACGGGATGACCGAGCTGAGCAGCCCGATGGCCAGGCCCAGCAGCAGCACCCGGGGCTCCAGAAGCGTCGCCCCCGCCTCGAGCACCGCGGGTGTCGCCAGGACGAGGGCCCCGACCACGCTGGCCACGGCGAGCCCGGAGATCCCCGGCCACCGTCGCCCGGTCTCCGCGCTGAGCAGGATGTAGGCGGCCCAGAGGACGCCGGCGAGCAGAGCGAAAGCGACGCCCGCCGGGTCGAGCCGGGCCGGGGCGAGACCGAGCAGCGCCACCCCGGCGCCGGCCAGCAGGACCCACACCAGGTCGCGCGGCCGCCGGGAGCCGACCACCGCGACCGCCAGCGGCCCGAGGAACTCGATGGTCACCGCGATCCCCAGCGGGATGCGGGCGAAGGACTGGTAGAACGCCCAGTTCATGGTGACCAGGACGACCCCGAAGCCGAGGGCGACCAGCCAGTCGGCGCGCGAGCGACCGCGGACGCGGAGCCGGGCCAGGATCAAGAACACGACCGCGGAGGTGGCGAGCCGCAGCCAGACCATCGCCGTGGGTGGCACCACCGCGAACAGGTCCTTGGCGATCGCCGCCCCGAACTGCACCGACCCGATGCCGGCCAGGACGAGCCAGACGGCCGGAATGCGTTGCACGGCCGCCACCGTAGTCGTCGACGGGCACGGGCGCGGGCGCGGAAACATCAGAGCCCCAGCACTCCGGAGAGTGCCGGGGCCCTGAGGCGTACGCGGGTGTTACCGCAGCTCGCCGGCCGGGGGTTCGGCCGGACCCTCGTGGAAGCCCTCGACGATGCCGCCGAACTCCAGCGGCGGGGCGTCGGGGGCGGGCGTCCGCGGGTTGCCGGTGAAGGTGAAGGCGTTCTCCGACCCCGGGTCGGCCACGTCGACGACCACGATCTCGCCCGCCTTGAGCTCGGAGAACAGGATCTTCTCCGCCAGCAGGTCCTCGATGTCGCGCTGCAGCGCCCGCCGCAGCGGACGGGCCCCCAGCACCGGGTCGTAGCCGCGCTTCGCGATCAGGGTCTTGGCCGCGGGCGTGAGCTCGATGCCCATGTCCTTGTCCTTGAGCCGGATCTCGATCTGGGCCACCATCAGGTCGACGATGTGCTCGATGTCCTCCTGGCTGAGCTGGCGGAACACGACGATCTCGTCGACGCGGTTCAAGAACTCAGGCCGGAAGTGCTGCTTGAGCTCGTCGGAGACCTTGGCCTTCATCTTCTCGTAGCTGCCCTCGGCACCGCCCGCCGCGCTGAAGCCCAGCGACACGCTCTTGGCGATGTCGCGGGTGCCCAGGTTGGTCGTCATGACGATCACCGTGTTCTTGAAGTCGACCACCCGACCCTGCGCATCGGTCAGCCGGCCCTCGTCGAGGATCTGCAGCAGCGAGTTGAAGATGTCCGGGTGGGCCTTCTCCACCTCGTCGAACAGCACCACGCTGAACGGCTTGCGGCGCACCTTCTCGGTGAGCTGCCCGCCCTCCTCGTACCCCACGTACCCGGGCGGTGAGCCGAACAGCCGGGACGCGGTGTGCTTCTCGGAGTACTCGCTCATGTCGAGCTGGATCAGCGCGTCCTCGTCCCCGAAGAGGAACTCGGTGAGTGCCTTGGTCAGCTCGGTCTTGCCCACGCCCGAGGGCCCGGCGAAGATGAACGAGCCGCTCGGCCGCTTGGGATCCTTCAGACCCGCCCGCGTACGCCGGATCGAGCGGGAGAGCGCCTTGACGGCGTCGTGCTGGCCGATGTAGCGCTTGCCCAGCTCCTCCTCCATCCGCAGCAGCCGGGCCGACTCCTCCTCGGTGAGCTTGAACACCGGGATGCCGGTCGCTGTGGAGAGCACCTCGGCGATGATGTCCTCGTCCACCTCGGCCACCACGTCGAGGTCGCCGGACTTCCACTGCGCCTCACGCTCGGCGCGCGCGGTGAGCAGCTTCTTCTCGTCGTC
>CAXTVE010000144.1:0-7673 GCA_964247485.1 uncultured Propionibacteriaceae bacterium | reverse complement strand
CGCGGTGACCGTCCTGCGCGCGGTGACCGTCCGGCGGGCGGGGACCGGCCGGAGCGCGGCGGCGCGCGCCGTCGTGAGGACGTGCCGGTGGAGGCGACTGCTCCCGTGGCGGCGGCGGCCACGGGTGCTCCCGAGACCGCAGGGCAGGAGGGCTGATCGAGGTGTTGATTCCCCGCAAGGTGAAGTTCCGCAAGCAGCACCACCCGAGGCGGACGGGGGCCGCCAAGGGCGGCACCAAGCTGGCGTTCGGTGATTTCGGTATCCAGGCGATCGAGGCCAGCTACCTGACGAACCGGCAGATCGAGTCGGCCCGTATCGCCATGACCCGGCACATCAAGCGCGGCGGCAAGGTGTGGATCAACGTCTACCCGGACCGTCCGCTGACCAAGAAGCCGGCCGAGACCCGGATGGGCTCCGGCAAGGGCTCGCCCGAGTGGTGGATCGCCAACATCAAGCCGGGCCGGGTGCTCTTCGAGCTGTCGGGTGTGCAGGAGGACGTGGCCCGCGAGGCCATGCGGCTGGCCATCCACAAGCTGCCGATGAAGGCGCGGTTCATCAAGCGTGAGGCGGGTGAGCTCTGATGGCGAAGCCCACCACGGCCGCCGAGCTGCGCAACGAGAGCCGCGACGAGCTGAACAAGCGGGTCGTCCAGCTGAAGGAGGAGCTGTTCACGCTCCGCTTCCAGGGGGCGACCGGGCAGCTCGAGTCGCACGGCCGGCTGCGGGCGGTCCGCAAGGACATCGCCCGGATCTACACGGTGCTGACCGAGCGTGAGCTCGGCATCACCGACGACCCGGACCTGGTTGAGGCGGAAGAAGCGAAGGCATGAGTGACGTTGTGAATGAGACCGAGCCGACCAGCGAGTCGGCCGCACGCGGCCCGCGCAAGGTCCGCGAGGGCTACGTGGTCAGCGACAAGATGGACAAGACCGTGGTCGTTGCCGTCGAGGACCGGGTCAAGCACCGGCTCTACGGCAAGGTGCTGCGGCACACGACCCGGCTGAAGGCGCACGACGAGGGCAACACCGCCGGCGCCGGCGACCGCGTACGGATCATGGAGACCCGTCCGCTCAGCGCGACCAAGCGCTGGCGGCTGATCGAGATCGTGGAGAAGGCGAAGTGATCCAGCAGGAGTCACGGCTCAAGGTCGCCGACAACACCGGGGCCAAGGAGATCTTGTGCATCCGGGTGCTCGGTGGCTCCGGCCGCCGGTACGCGGGCATCGGTGATGTCATCGTGGCCACGGTCAAGGACGCCATCCCCGGCGGCAACGTCAAGAAGGGCGAGGTCGTCAAGGCTGTCGTGGTGCGCACCGTGAAGCAGCGGCGGCGTGGCGACGGCTCCTACATCAAGTTCGACGAGAACGCCGCGGTGATCCTGAAGAACGACGGTGAGCCGCGCGGCACCCGCATCTTCGGCCCGGTGGGCCGCGAGCTCCGGGAGAAGCGCTTCATGCGCATCATCTCCCTCGCCCCCGAGGTGATCTAGGAACTATGAGTCAGACGAAACTGCACGTCCGCAAGGGCGACCGGGTCAAGGTCATCGCGGGCAAGGACCGCGGGCTGGTCGGCGAGGTGATCGCCGTCTTCCCCGATCGCAACCGGGTGACCGTGGCCGGGGTGAACATCGTCAAGCGGCACGTCAAGGACACCGCCAGCCAGCCGCAGAGCCGGCAGGTCAACAAGGGCGGGATCATCTCCTCGGAGGCCCCGATCCACGCCTCCAACGTCCAGCTGGTGGTGAAGAACGAGGCCGGCAACGAGGTCGTGACCCGCGTCGGCTACGACCGCGCCGAGGTGACCAAGCGTCGCCCCGACGGCTCGGAGTACAAGTCGACCCGCAGCGTCCGCATCGCTCGGGTGACCGGAGAGGAGATCTGATGTCGGCGACGACGACGGAGCTCGCGACGCCGGGCTCAGGCACCGGTGCCGGGAGCAGCCCGCGGCTGAAGCAGCGCTATCGCGACGAGATCGCCTCGGCCCTGCAGCAGGAGTTCTCCATCGCCAACGTGATGCAGATCCCCGGCCTGACCAAGATCGTGGTCAACATGGGGGTCGGCGAGGCGGCGCGTGACTCCAAGCTGATCGACGGCGCAGTACGCGACCTGGCCACCATCACCGGGCAGAAGCCGGTGGTCACCCGGGCCCGCAAGTCCATCGCCCAGTTCAAGCTGCGCGAGGGGATGCCGATCGGCGCCCACGTCACCCTGCGGGGGGACCGGATGTGGGAGTTCGCGGACCGGCTGCTCTCGCTGGCGCTGCCGCGGATCCGCGACTTCCGCGGCCTGTCGCCCAAGCAGTTCGACGGGCAGGGCAACTACACGTTCGGTCTCAACGAGCAGGTCATGTTCCACGAGATCGACCAGGACAAGATCGATCGGACCCGCGGCATGGACATCACGTTCGTGACCACCGCGACCGACGACGACCAGGGCCGGGCGCTGCTGCGTCACCTCGGCTTCCCGTTCCGGACCAACTGAGGAATCCAGACAGACATGGCGAAGACAGGGCTCAAGGTCAAGCAGGCACGCAAGCCGAAGTTCGGCGTACGCGCCTACACCCGGTGCCAGAAGTGCGGCCGGCCCAAGGCCGTCTACCGCAAGTTCGGCCTGTGCCGGATCTGCCTGCGCGACATGGCGCACAAGGGCGAGCTGCCCGGCATCACCAAGTCCAGCTGGTAACCATCCGTCGCAGGTCGCCGCGAGGCGAAACCGCACGAGAAAGAAGCACGTGACCCATGACGATGACCGACCCGATCGCGGACATGCTGACCCGCGTCCGGAACGCCAACCAGGCGTACCACGACACCACGACGATGCCGCACAGCACGATCAAGGTGCACATCGCCGAGATCTTGGTCAACGAGGGCTACATCGCCTCGTACGCCGTCGACGACCCCGAGGAGGGTGCGGTCGGCAAGAAGCTGTCGATCACCCTCAAGTACGGGCAGAACCGGGAGCGTTCGATCGCCGGGGTCCGGCGGATCTCCAAGCCGGGCCTGCGGGTGTACGCGAAGGCGAACGCCCTGCCCAAGGTGCTGGGCGGGCTGGGTATCGCCATCATCTCGACCTCCCAGGGCCTGCTGACCGATCGACAGGCACACTCCACCGGCGTGGGCGGCGAAGTCGTCGCGTACGTCTGGTGAGGCGAGACGCGGAAGGTAGGTAGCAGACATGTCACGCATTGGTCGACTCCCCGTAGCGGTGCCGTCCGGCGTCGAGGTCACCCTCGACGGCCAGTCGGTCTCGGTCAGGGGACCCAAGGGCACGCTGGAGCACCGCGTCGCCGACCCGATCCGGATCGCCCGCGCCGACAGTGGCGAGCTCGAGGTCACCCGGCCGAACGACGAGCGGGTCAGCAAGTCGCTGCACGGGCTGACCCGGACCCTGGTGGCCAACATGGTCACCGGCGTCACCACGGGCTATGAGAAGAAGCTGGAGATCGTCGGCGTCGGCTACCGGGTGGTGGCCAAGGGCCCGACCCAGCTGGAGTTCGCGCTCGGCTTCTCCCACCCGGTGCACATCACCGCGCCGGAGGGCATCACGTTCAACGTCGAGGCGCCGACCCGGTTCTCGGTGATCGGCATCGACAAGCAGCAGGTCGGCGAGGTCGCTGCGAACATCCGCAAGCTGCGCAAGCCGGAGCCCTACAAGGGCAAGGGCGTGCGGTACGCGGGCGAGCGGGTCCGGCGCAAGGTTGGAAAGGCGGGTAAGTAAGCGATGGGCATCTCACTCTCGGCGAACAAGGGCACCGCGGCCAGGACGCGGTCCCGGCTGCGTCGCCAGCTGCGCGGCCGCAAGAAGATCTTCGGGGCGCCCGAGCGGCCGCGGCTGGTGGTCACCCGGTCGGCCCGGCACATCTCGGCCCAGGTGATCGACGACGTGGCCGGCCGCACGCTGGCCTACGCGTCGAGCATGGAGGGCACGCTGCGGACCGCGGACGGCGACAAGTCGGACAAGGCCAAGCAGGTCGGCGGGCTCGTGGCCGAGCGGGCCAAGGCGGCCGGGGTCGGGCAGGTCGTCTTCGACCGGGCCGGTCACAAGTACCACGGACGGATCGCGGCGCTGGCAGACGGCGCCCGCGAGGCCGGCCTCGGATTCTGACGACGATCACTCCCTTCGGGGGGCTCGGGGGGTCGTCCCCCCGGGACTACAGAGACAGAAGGTAGCGATATGGCAGGAACCCAGCGCCGCGGAGGCGGCCCGGGTGGGGACCGTCGCGGCCGTGACGGCGATCGTCGTGGCGGCGGGCAGGCCCAGGACAAGAGCAACTACATCGAGCGCGTGGTGGCGATCAACCGGGTGGCCAAGGTCGTGAAGGGTGGCCGGCGGTTCAGCTTCACCGCGCTGGTAGTCGTCGGCGACGGCGACGGCACCGTGGGCGTCGGCTACGGCAAGGCCAAGGAGGTGCCCGCGGCGATCGCCAAGGGCGTCGAGGAGGCCAAGAAGCACTTCTTCGTCGTGCCGCGGATCCAGGGCACCATCCCGCACCCGGTGCAGGGGGAGAAGGCGGCCGGCGTGGTCATGCTGCGCCCGGCGTCGCCCGGTACCGGTGTGATCGCCGGCGGTTCGGCCCGCGCGGTGCTGGAGTGCGCCGGCGTCCACGACGTGCTGGCCAAGTCCCTCGGCTCGACGAACGCGATCAACGTGGTGCACGCCACGGTGGCCGCGCTGCAGGCGCTGGAGCAGCCGGAGCAGGTGGCCAAGCGACGGGGCAAGTCCGTCGAGCACGTCACCCCCGCGGCGATCCTGCGGGCGCGGGCGGCGGTGGCCTCGTGACCTCACTCAAGGTGCGCCAGATCCGCAGCGACGTGGGGGGTCGGCAGAACCAGCGGGCCACCCTGCGTACGCTCGGGCTGCGCAAGATCGGTGACGAGACGATCCGCGACGACCGGCCCGAGGTGCGCGGAATGATCAAGACGGTGGCCCATCTGGTGACCGTGGAAGAGGTCGACTAGACATGGCGCTGAAGGTTCACCACCTGCGGCCGGCCCCGGGGGCCAAGACGGCCAAGACCCGGGTCGGGCGCGGCGAGGGCGGCAAGGGCGGCAAGACCGCCGGTCGCGGCACAAAGGGCACGGGAGCGCGCAAGGGCACCCCGCAGAACTTCGAGGGCGGCCAGATGCCGCTGCACATGCGGGTGCCGAAGCTGCGCGGCTTCAAGAACCCGTTCCGCGTCGAGTACCAGATCGTCAACCTGTCCCGACTGGGGGAGCTGTTCCCGCAGGGCGGGGCGATCGACGTCGACGACCTCGTCGCGGCCGGGGCCGTGCGGGACGGGCACCCGGTGAAGGTTCTCGGCAGCGGGGAGATCTCGGTCGCGGTGCAGGTCACCGCGGACGCCTTCTCCGGTTCGGCCAAGGACAAGATCGCCGCCGCGGGCGGGAGCACCACCGAGCGCTGAGCGTCTCGCTTCGACAGCTGCGCCCTTTCCTCGCCGTTGCACCGCACACAGCCGGTGCAACGGGGCGGAGAGGGCGCAGTCGTGTCGGGCCTACGGCGTGCCGACCACGTAGAAGCGGTTGCCGTCGGGGTCGTCGAAGGTGAACATCGGCGGTACGTCGTCCCAGGCCAGGATCTCGCTGGTGCTGACTCCTCGGCTGCGCAAGCCCGCGTGCTCGCCCTCGACATCACCGACCGCGAACCGTACGCCCGTGTCCACCCCGGGCGCCGACCTGGCGTCGGGGGCGGCCAGCGCGATGGAGGTGGCGGCGCCGGGCGGGGCGACCTCGACCCAGCGGGTGGTCTCGCTGATCGGGGCGTCGAGCCGGAGCTCGAAGCCGAGCGTGTCGACGTAGAAGGCGATCGCGGCGTCCTGGTCGTGGACCGGGACAGCGACGGAGCGGATGTCGGACAGGGTCGTGCTGACGGTCATGGTGGATCCTCTCTCGGGGGTCGAGCGGGTCAGAGTCGATCGGTCAGGTGCACGGTGACGGTGTCCCCAGCGTCCTTGCCGAGCACCGAGCGGAGCTCGGCGTTGACCGGCAGCTTGTGGGTGCCGTCGCCCAGCGCCATGAACGAGGACCGGAACGCGTGTCCGTCCACGGTGCCGGCGACCTTGACCAGGCCGCGGGTGCCGAAGAACTGGGCCGACCAGTCGGTGCAGAGATAGGTCCAACCGCCCTTGGCGCTGCTCTGCTGCAGGGTGCCGGTGAAGGTGTGGTCGAGCGCGGTCATGATCGGTCTCCTTGCTCGAGTGCAGGTGTGGCGTACATCAGCGACCCGGGGGTGGTCAGCTCCTCGCCGGTCTCCAGCCAGGTCTTGAGTCCGGACAGGATCATCGGCCAGCCGCCGTAGAGCTGGGGGTCGGCGTCGGCGGGCAGCTGGTCGTGCACCACCGTCAGCCGGCAGGAATCGCCGACCGGCTCGATCTCCCAGGTGACCCGGGTGGTCCCGTACGCCACGACGTCGTCCCCCCACAGCGCGAGCTGCGACTGGACCAGGCGCCGCGGCGGGTCGACCTCGAGGTTCTGGCCCTCCATCAGCGGCCCCTCCGCCTCGGGGTTGGTGATCGCGTACGCCGACCCGGTGGTCCAGTCGGAGTCGATCCGGTTGCCGAAGTGGAACCGCGCGCGTACGTCGGCGTCGGTGATCGCCGCCCACAGCCGTTCGGGGGTGGTGCGGATGTAGATCTCGAAGACCTTCTCCATGACTAGCTCCAGTTCGTGCTTGAGATCGACCAGGCCGGCGGCCCAGAGAGTCGTGTACTTGCTCACCCACCGGTCGTGGACCTCCCGGATGGGCACGGGGTTGAGGAAGTGCAGCTTCTCCCGGCCCCGGCGCCGGGTGGTGACCAGCCCGGCCTCCTCGAGCAGGCCGAGGTGCTTGGCCACCGCGATCCGGGTCATCGGGAAGTGGGCGTGCAGGGCACTCAGGGTCTGACCGTCGGTGGCGAAGAGCTCGTCCAGAAGCGCTCGGCGGGTCGGGTCCGCCAGGGCCCGGAAGACGAGTTCCACGCGTTCCACCATAGGAAACCATCTGGTTACCTGTCAAGGTTCGACCGGTAGGATCTGGGTCCTATGCATGTGCACGAGCTCACGGGCATCCTCGGCTGGGCCGAGAGCGTGATGCGGTCCCTGGGCGAGTGGGGCGTGGGGCTCCTGGTCCTGCTCGAGTCCGTGTTCCCGCCGATCCCCAGCGAGGTGGTGCTGCCGCTCGCCGGCTTCCTGACCAGCCGGGGCGACCTGAGCCTGCCGCTGGTCGTGGCGACCAGCACCCTGGGTGCCTACCTCGGCGCCCTCGGTCTGTACGCTCTGGGCGCCGCCCTCGGCCAGGACCGGTCGATCCGCATGCTGTCCAGGCTGCCGCTGGTGGACCGCGAGGACTTCGAGCGCGCCGACGGCTGGTTCCGCCGGCACGGAGGGTCCTCGATCTTCTTCGGTCGGCTGATCCCGGGGGTGCGCAGCCTGATCTCGCTGCCCGCCGGTGCGCAGCGCATGCCGCTGCTCACCTTCAGCGTCCTCACCGTGGCCGGCAGCGGGATCTGGAACAGCCTGCTGATCGGGCTGGGGGCAGCCCTCGGCACCCAGTACGCCCTGGTCGAGCGCTACTCCCGCTTCCTGAACTACGCCCTGTACGCGGTGCTCGCGGGCCTGCTCGTCGCCCTGGTCGTGCGCCGCGTCCGCCGGGCCCGGCGCCGGCCCGGCCCGGCCCGGGGGCCGGCGTGCGCGGGGGCC
>CAXTVE010000143.1:5797-7745 GCA_964247485.1 uncultured Propionibacteriaceae bacterium | reverse complement strand
GCGAGCTGCGGGCGTGGCTCTACGACGAGGAGGCGCAGACCGAGACGCTCAGAGGGGCGCTGACGGCCGCGGCGGCCGAGGCCGAGGACGAGTACGGGCTGCCGGTCGAGGTGGTCCTGGTCGGCGACTGCGAGACCTCCGACTCGGTGCAGGCCCTGGTCCGGGCGGCCCGGGAGGCCCTGGTCAACGCGGCCAAGCACTCCGGGGCCGACAAGATCGACGTGTACGCCGAGGTCGACGAGGACCGGATCGAGGTCTTCGTCCGTGACCGCGGTCGCGGCTTCGACGGCGCCGAGGTCGCCGACGACCGGATGGGCGTCAAGGGCAGCATTCTCAACCGGATGGCCCGCCACGGCGGGACCGCAGGAGTCCGTTCCCGCCCCGGTGAGGGCACCGAAGTCAGACTGGAGATCAACCGATGAGCGCACCTCGACCCGAGTCCCAGCCGGCCGCCGGGGCGAGCCCCGCCGAGGCGAACCCGGCCCCGGCGCCGCGCGGCCCGTTCCGCGTGGTGGTGGTGGACGACCATGCCATGTTCCGCACCGGGGTGAAGGCTGAGATCGGCACCGCCGTCTCCGTGGTGGGCGAGGCGGCCGACGCCGACTCGGCCATCGCGACGGTGCTGCGCACGACGCCCGATGTCGTGCTGCTGGACGTGCACCTGCCCGGGGGCGGCGGCATCGAGGTGCTGCGCAAGGTGCACGAGCGCAACCCCGACCAACGCTTCCTGGCCCTGTCGGTCTCCGACGCGGCCGAGGATGTGATCGGGCTGATCCGGGCCGGGGCCCGCGGCTACGTGACCAAGTCGATCAGCGGTGCCGAGCTGATCGACGCCATCCGCCGGGTGGCCGAGGGCGACGCGGTCTTCTCCCCGCGACTGGCCGGCTTCGTGCTGGACGCGTTTTCCGGCGCCATCGACCTGGCCAGCATCGACGAGGATCTGGACCGGCTGTCGGTGCGCGAGCGCGAGGTGTTGCGGCTGATCGCGCGGGGCTACGCGTACAAGGAGGTGGCCCGCGAGCTGTTCATCTCGATCAAGACGGTGGAGACCCACGTGAGCAGCGTGCTGCGCAAACTGCAACTATCGAACCGGCACCAGCTGACCCGCTGGGCCACCGACCGCCGGCTCGTCTGAGCCGTCTCACCCGACCTGGAGAACTCCCGACCATGCTGCAACTTCTCGGCACGATCATCTTCGGTGCGATCATCGGCGTGCTCGCCCGCGCGGTGCTGCCGGGCCGCCAGGCGTACGGCTGGCTCGTCACGATCCTGCTCGGCATCGGTGGGGCGCTCATCGGCTACTGGCTCTGGGGTCAGCTCGGCGGCGGCGAGACCCGCGGCATCGACTGGATCCGGCTCGCCATCAGCGTCGCGGCCGCGGCCCTGCTGAGCTTCCTCTACACCGCGTTGACCCGGCGTACCCGCACCCGCGCATGAGCTGTCCGCGATGAGGCTGTCGGCCCGGGTCGACTACGCGCTACGCGCGATGGCCGAGCTGGCGGCGGCGGACGCGCCGCGCACGGTCGACCAACTGGCGGCGACCCAGCACATCCCCGCCAAGTACCTGGAGAACATCCTCGGCGAGCTGCGTCGCGGTGGGCTGCTGCGCAGCCAGCGCGGGCCCGACGGGGGACACCGGCTGGCCCGCGCCGCCGACCAGATCAGCATCGCCGACGTGATCCGGGCGCTGGACGGGGAGCTGGCCAACGTGCGGGGCAGCCGGCCGGAGCACCTCGCGTACACCGGGGCGGCCGCGCCGCTGCAGCAGGTCTGGATCGCCCTACGGGCCTCGGAGCGGAGCATCCTCGAGGGGGTCAGCCTGGCCCACGTCGTGGCCGATGAGATGCCCGAGGCGGTCGCCGCACTGGTCGCGGACCCGGCCGCCTGGAGCTGACCCTCTTTCCGACCTGTCAGGGCGCCCGGGGGGGGTTGAGGGCCCCCGCGGGGG
>CAXTVE010000143.1:0-5787 GCA_964247485.1 uncultured Propionibacteriaceae bacterium | reverse complement strand
CCCGTTGCCCCCCGGGCCCCGGGTGGGGGGTTGCCACCCCCCCCCGGGGGGCTGACAAGTCGGACTAGAGCAGCGGGCGGAAGGGTGTCAGCACCGTCTCGGAGAACTTGACCATGTAGTGCCGGCGGCGCCAGCCGGGCAGGGTCAGCTCGATGGCGTTGGAGGAGTCGACGGAGAAGATCTCCTCCATCTGCTGCGCGACATCGGCGTTGAAGACCTCCATGTTGATCTCGTAGTTGCCGAGCAGGCTGAGCCGGTCGATGTTCGCCGTGCCGATGGTCGACCACTGCCCGTCGATGGTGGCGGTCTTCGCGTGCACCATCGCGCCCTGGTAGAGCAGCAGCCGTACGCCGTGGCGCAGCAGCGAGGCGTAGAAGCCGCGGGACAGCCAGTCGGCCACGATGTGGTTGGATTCCGCCGGCACGATGATGCGGACGTCGACCCCCCGCCGGGCGGCCCGGATCAGCGCGTTGACCATGTCCTCGTCAGGGATGAAGTAGGCCGAGGTCAGGTAGACGTGGTGCGCGGCCCGGTCGATCGCCGCCAGGTACATCCCCCGGATCGGGTAGACCATGGTCCGCGGCATGTTGCGGTGGATCCGGATGTCGGGCTGCCAGGTCCGGCTGCCGAAGTCGGGGATCGAGGCGCGACGGCGACCGGCCCAGAGGTTCCAGTAGTCGATGAAGGCGTTCTGCACGTCCCAGACGATGTCGCCGGTGAGCCGGGCGTGGGTGTCGCGCCAGTCGGTCGCATAGAGGTCGCCGATGTTGTAGCCGCCGATGAACGCCACGTGGTCGTCGACCACGAGCACCTTGCGGTGGTCCCGGCCGGTGTTGCGCGGGAAGCGGAGACCCGACGCGATGAGCGGGTGCCGGCGGACCGCGATGTTGGCCGGGAAGGTGTAGAAGCGGCGCCGCACCACCAGGTTGGCGAACTCGTCGAAGACCACGTAGACCTTGACCCCGCGGTTGGCGGCGTCGATCAGGGCCTGCTTGAACGCCTCGCCGACATCATCGCCCTTCCAGATGAAGGACTCGAAGAACACCCTCGACTTGGCCTGCCGGATGGCGTCCAGCATGTCGCGGTAGAGGTCCTCGCCGTAGGTGTAGACGGTGACCTCCGAGCCGCCCGCGGTCACCGAGCGTGGCGGCACCCGTGGGAAGGTCGCGGGCCGGCGCAGCTTCTTGCGCCGGTAGTCGACCACGGCGAGGGCCGCCAGGGTCACCCCCTGGACGGCGACCACAGCCTGGAAGAGCCGGAGGAGTATGCGGCGGAGCTTGACCCGGCGCCACTTCACGCCACCAATCTACGCGGAGTGCCGGGCTGCGCGCGGTACTCCTCGAGCGCGGCGGCTATCGGAGGCGCGGTCCCGGCGTGTCCTCTCCGGCAATCGGCACCTCACGCCGGCGTGGGTTCGAGGGGGGTCGTCCCCCCTCGCCCGGACTAAGGTTGGGGCCACCATGAGCGTCAGCACCACCGAGGCCCAGACGACCGACCCGGCCCCGCGTACGCCGGCTCGGCCCCGGCCTACCCGCGACCAGCTGCTCGCCGGTCTCAACCCGCCCCAGCGCGAGGCGGTGCTGCACGAGGGTGCTCCGGTGCTGGTGGTCGCGGGGGCCGGCTCGGGCAAGACCCGGGTGCTGACGCGCCGGATCGCCTACCTGGTCAGCGAGCGGGGGGCCCACCCCGGGTCGATCCTGGCCATCACGTTCACCAACAAGGCCGCAGCCGAGATGCGGGGCCGGGTGATCGACCTGGTTGGCAACCGGGCCAAGCTGATGTGGGTCTCGACCTTCCACTCGGCCTGCGTGCGCATCCTGCGCACCGAGATCGGCCGGTTCCACCTGTCCCGGACCTTCTCCATCTACGACGACGCGGACAGCAAGCGGCTGATGCAGCTGGTCGCCCACGACCTCGACCTGGACGCCAAGCAGTTCCCGGTGCGGGCGATCCTGAACTGGGTCTCGACCCGCAAGAACGAGCTGGTCGACCACGAGACCGCCGCCGCCCAGGCTGACACCCCGGTGATGAGCTCCTACGCCGCGGCCTACGCGGAGTACCAGCGCCGGCTGCTCGCCGCCAACGCCCTGGACTTCGACGACCTGATCATGACGACGGTGCACCTGCTGCAGGCCTTCCCCGAGCTGCGCGAGCAGTACCGGCGGCGCTTCCGGCACGTGCTGGTGGATGAGTACCAGGACACCAACCACGCGCAGTACGCCCTGGTCCGTGAGCTGTGCGCCGACGACGCCGGCGGGGGGCTGCCCGATGGCACGCTGCAGATCGAGCCGCCCGAGCTGATGGTGGTGGGCGACTCCGACCAGTCGATCTACGCCTTCCGCGGCGCGACGATCCGCAACATCGACGACTTCGAGTCGGACTTCCCCGGCGCCGCAGTGATCATGCTGGAGCAGAACTACCGCTCGACGCAGCACATCCTGACCGCGGCCAACGCCGTGATCAGCCGCAACGCCGGCCGCAAGCCCAAGAACCTGTGGTCCGACGCGGGCGACGGCCCGCTGATCACCGGCTACGTCGCCGACACCGAGCACGACGAGGCCCAGTTCGCGGCCGGGGAGATTGTGCGGCTGCGGCAGGCCGAGGGTGCCCGCTACGCCGACGCCGCCGTCTTCTACCGCACCAACGCCCAGTCCCGAACCTTCGAGGAGGTGTTCATCCGGCTCGGGCTGCCCTACAAGGTCGTCGGCGGGGTGCGCTTCTACGAGCGGCGCGAGGTGCGGGACGCGGTCGCCTATCTGCGGACCATCGGCAACCGCACCGACGACGTGTCGCTGCGGCGGATCCTGAACGTACCCAAGCGGGGCATCGGCGACCGGGCCGAGGCCGCGGTGGCCGACTGGGCCACCCGGCAGGGGCTGAGCTTCGGTGCCGCCCTGCGGCGGATCGACGAGATCCCCGGCCTGGCGTCCCGCTCGGCCAACCAGCTCCGCGTCTTCGCCGCCCTGCTCGACGAGCACGAGGCGATGGTCGCCGAGGGGCTGCCGGCGGACGCGATCTTGACCAGTGTGCTGGACCGCTCGGGCTACCTGGCCGAGCTGCACGACTCGAAGGACCCGCAGGACGAGACCCGGCTGGAGAACCTGCGCGAGCTGATCACGGTGGCCCGGGAGTTCGTGACCGGTGTGGCCGCGCTGACGGCGGGGGAGGATGAGCTGGTCGACGAGCTGGGTGTCGTCGTCGATCCCTCGACCAACTCAGGAGAGACCCTGGCCGACCTGTCCGGCCTGGACCTGGCCCTGGACCCGGAGGCCGATCTCGCGGCCGGGGCCGCCGAGCCGGACGCGTCACTGGGCGCGTTCCTGGAGCGGGTCGCTCTGGTCGCCGACTCCGACCAGATCCCCACTCCGGATGCTGCCGAAGCCGGTGTGGTCACCCTGATGACGCTGCACACCGCGAAGGGCCTGGAGTTCGATACGGTCTTCCTGACCGGTTTCGAGGACGGGGTGTTCCCGCACCAGCGAGCGCTGACCGACCCGAAGGAACTGGCCGAGGAGCGGCGGCTGGCGTACGTCGGCGTCACCCGGGCCCGGCAGCGCCTCTACCTCTCCCGGGCGGTGGCGCGGTCGGCGTACGGAACGCCCCAGCACAACCCGCCCAGCCGGTTCCTGGCCGACATTCCCGAGCACCTGATGGACTGGCGGCGGCTCGAGTCGGCCGCCACCAGCTGGCGGAACACCTCGGCCACCGCGGCCAACCAGTCCTGGCGGGCCGCTGTCGGTTATGGCGCCGGCAAGACTCGGGCCGTGCGGGAGGTGCCGGCCCTGGCGCCCGGGGACCGCGTGCTGCACACCTCGTTCGGCATGGGCAAGGTCGTGGCCACCACCGGCCAGGGCGACAAGGCCATGGCCGACGTCGACTTCGGCTCCTCGGGACTCAAGCGCCTGGCCCTGCGGTTCGCCCCGCTCGAGAAGCTGTAGGACCGTGCCGGCTGCGGCCGGCCCCCCCATGTGGCAACCATCCGCCCCTCCGCAGGCTACGGGGCTCCCGCCAGACCGAGCTCCTCGCTCAGCCGGTGCCGGGCAAGCCCCCGCGTCGCAACCATCCGCGCTCGCAGGCTCGCGCTCCCGCCAGACCTATCCACGCTCCGCGCGGTGCCCGCCCGGCACCGGCTGCGCTCGTCTCCGACCCTAGGGGGTGAGGCCGCGGGCGCTCAGCCAGGTGACGGGGCTGACGGCACGGTAGATGTCGCCCGGAGTCACGCCGACCGGGTAGGCCTCGAAGTGCAGGTGGGGGCCGAAGGTGCGGCCGGTCATGCCCACGGCGCCGACGACCTGGCACGGCGACACGGTCTGCCCGACCGCGGCCGACACGGTGGACATGTGCGCCATCAGGGTCTGCGTTCCGTCCGGGTAGCGGATGGCGACGTAGTTCCCGGCCCAGCCACTCGCCGGGCCGATGCCCGCGTTGGTCACCACGCCGGCCGACGGGGCACGGATGGCGGTGCCGATCGGGGCGGAGAAGTCGAAGCCCGTGTGGTAGCGCGACCAGATGCCGACCTGGCCGAACCGGGCGGAGATGCGGTAGGAAGCCAGCGGCAGGCAGGACTTGCCGTTGCCCTGGACGGTCGGGCTGGCGCCCGGATCCGGAGTGTCGCTCGCGTCGCCGATGGCGGCGGGGTCCTGCTCCTCGGCCAGCTCCTTGGCGGCGTCCTCGGCGTCCTCGGCCTGCCGCTGCAGCGACTTGTCCCGCGCCTTGGTCGAGGTGCTGCGGGCGGCCACGCCGTAGTCCTCGCTGGCCTCGGCCAGCTCCTCGGCGCGCTGGTCGGCCAGGCTCTGGACCCGGGTGGCGTCGGAGGTCCCGGCCGACCCGCCCCGGGCGGCGAGCCGCGGGTTGGGGGTGCTGTCGGACTCCGCGGCCTGCACGACCCGGACCGGCGACGCGGTCTGGTCGGTGGTGCCCTGGGCGGCTCCGGTCAGCGACACCGAGGCCGCCACTCCGAGGCCGAGCACCGAGATGCCCAGGGCGGCGATGCCGTGCTTGAGCCAGCCGGTCCGGTCGGCGGAGATGTCGGCTATCAGAGCGCGGCGTGCGGTAACACGCCGCAGCGATGATGAGCTAGGCAAGCAGGAACTCCTTGATCCGACCGATGCTGTCCCCGTCCTGTTCGGACGTCCTCGTCAGGGGTTCTCCCCCAACAGACTCCAGAACAATAACGGAGGGGTAACGGCAGATCAAAACCTAGGGTGTTCCCGCCACAGTCAGCGGCATTTCACCTTGTGAGCTAGGTCTCAGTTGGTGCGGACGCCGGCAGCGGTCAGCCAGGGCTGGGGATCGATCGTCCGATAGACGTCGCCGGGGCGCACGCCGGCCGGATAGAGCTCGAAGTGCAGGTGCGCGCCGAACGCCCGGCCGGTCTGGCCGACGTAGCCGATGACCTGGCCGGCGGCGACGGTCTGGCCCGAGCGGACCGCCATCGAGGACATGTGGGACGACATCGTCGTCAGGCCGTCGCCGTGCCGGACCGCGACGTGGTTGCCGGCCCAGTCGCCGGAGTTGCCCGCGAACACCACGACCCCGGCCTTGACCGCGCGGATCGGCGTGCCGTAGGACGCCCGGAAGTCGATGCCGGTGTGCCACCGCGACCAGATCCCGTACTGGCGCCAGCGCGCGCCGATGACCGCACCGGGCACCGGGGAGGCGCCGCCGCCACCGCTCGCGAAGGGGATGCTGGGCTGCTCGGGCGCTGGGGTCGGAGCCGGGTCGGTGGCCGAACCGGGTGTCGGGTCGGTCGCCTCCTGCTCTGCGGCCCGGCGCGCGGACTCGGCC
>CAXTVE010000142.1:0-7830 GCA_964247485.1 uncultured Propionibacteriaceae bacterium | reverse complement strand
CCGGTCTAGGGGAGGGGAGTCGGCATGGACCACGGCCCGCGCGCGGCGGGGGCGCGCGAGCACGTCGTAGCGTTGCCGACCCCGCCGACCCCACTGCCGGCCGCGGCCGAGGTGGTCGTCGTCGGCGGCGGCGTGATGGGCACGAGCATCGCCTTCCACCTGGCCGAGGCCGGGGTCGCCGACGTCGTCGTGCTCGAGCGGGCCGCCCTCGGCTCGGGATCGTCGGCGAAGCCGCTGGGCGGGGTCCGGGCCACGTTCTCGGACGCCAACAACGTCCAGCTCGGGCTGCGCAGCCTGTCCGCGTTCGAGGCCTTCGCCGACCGGTTCGGCCTCGACATCGGTCTCCGCCAGGTCGGCTACCTGTTCCTGTGCCGGTCCGAGGCGGAGCTGGCGGCGGTGGAGGACAGCGTCCGCCTGCAGAACCGGCTCGGCTGCGACAGCCGGATGGTCAGCGCGGCCGAGGCCGGCGAGATCAACCCGCTGATCGACCCGGGCGCGCTGCTCGGCGCCTCGTTCTCGCCGCGGGACGGCTACGCCGAGCCGGCCCGGGTGGTGCAGGGCTACGCCCGGGCGGCGGCCCGGCTGGGGGTCCGGATGTGCGAGCACACCGAGGTGCTCGAGCTCACCACCGACCATACCGAGCACGGCGCCCACCGGGTCTCGACCCAGCGCGGGTCTATCACGGCCGGCACCGTGATCATCACCGCCGGTGCCTGGTCGACCCGGTTGGGCGCCATGCTCGGCGTGCACCTGCCCATCCAGGCCGTCCGGCGGCAGATCGGCTTCACCCCGCAGCGGGACCGGCCCCACCCGACCGTGCCCTTCACCCTCGACCTGTCGACGACCCTCTACTTCCACAACTACCGCAACGGGCTGCTGCTCGGGATTTCCAACGTCGACGAGGAGCCCGGCTACTGCCGGGAGTTCAGCCACGGCTGGACCCGGGCCTTCGACGCCGCCGCCGCGGTCGTCGCCCCGTCACTGGTCGGTCAGCCCCTGGTCGGCGGCTGGGCCGGCCTCTACGAGAACACCCCTGACCACAACGCCCTGATCGGGCGGGCGGCGGTGCCCGGGGTGCTCTACGCCACCGGCTTCTCCGGCCACGGCTTCCTCCAGGGACCGGCCGTCGGCGAGATCGTCCGGGACCTCTACCTGGATCGCGACCCCTTCCTGGACCCGACCGCTTTCAGCGCCGACCGGTTCGGCACCGGCGCCTTACTGACCGAGGTGCACATCATCTGATGACCACGACGACGACATCCACCCACGCGCTCGCCGACCTGCGGGCCGCGTTCGCCCTCCGCCTGGCGGACCTCTACGGGTCCGAGGTCCCGGCGTACCACACGCTGGTCGACGTCTCCCGGGAGGTGAACGAGGACTTCCTCGCTCTCCACGGCGCCGAGGCCGAACGTCTCGGCAGCATCGACCGGGTCACCGCCGAACGGCACGGGGCGATCCGGGTGGGCTCGCCGCGGGAGCTCGCCGCGGCAGCGCGGGTGTTCGCCGGCTTCGGGATGTACCCGGTCGGCTTCTATGACCTGCGGGACGCGTCGAAGAGCTCGGTCCCGGTGGTGTCCACCGCCTTCCGGCCGATCGACGCCGACGAGCTGGCCCGGAACCCGTTCCGGGTGTTCACCTCGATGCTGGTCTCCACCGACCGGCGCTTCTTCGACGCGGAGACGCAGGCGCGGCTGGAGGCGTTCCTCGATGCCCGGACCCTGTTCGGACCTGAGCTGCTCGAGCTCGCCGACCGGTCGGCGAGCGAGGGTGGGCTGGAGGCGTCCGACGCCGACCGCTTCCTGGCCCTCGCGACCGACGCCTTCGCCCTGGGCGGCGAGCCGGTCGACCACGAGTGGTACTTCACCCTGGAGCAGATCTCGGCCGTCGCCGCCGACATCGGCGGGGTCCCGTCGACCCACATCAACCACCTGACCCCGCGGGTGCTCGACATCGACGACCTCTACGCACGGATGCAGGCCCGTGGCATCGAGATGATCGACGAGATCCAGGGACCGCCGGACTGGGACGGCCCCGACGTGCTGCTGCGGCAGACCTCGTTCAAGGCGCTGGCCGAGGAACGGCAGTTCCGGCACGCCGACGGCAGCGTCCGGACCGGCTCGCTGCGGGTCCGGTTCGGCGAGGTCGAGCAGCGCGGCGTCGCGCTCACCGGCCCGGGCCGCGACCGCTACGACCGCATGGTCGCCGAGGTCGACCTCCGCCTCGCGGCGGCACCGGCCGGCACCACCCGGGTCGAGGTGGCTCGCGCCGTGTGGTCGGAGCAGCTGCCGAGCACCGAGCAGGAGCTGGCCGTCCGCGGGCTCGCGTTCTTCACCTACCGGGTGGCGGGAACCCTTCGACAGGCGCCGAGCACAGCTGCTCTGGGCGAACTCGTGGAGTCCGGGGTGCTGGTGCCGGAGCCGATCGTCTACGAGGACTTCCTGCCCCGCTCGGCCGCCGGCATCTTCCAGTCGAACCTGACCGACGAGGGCACCCGCGACGACGAGCGACTCGGCACCCCGTACGACCTGGGCATCCTGAGCGAGGTCATCGGGCGGCCGATCGCCGACCCGATGGATCTGTACGCCGCCCAGCAGGCTGCGTCCCTCGCGACGGCCGCGCATCAGCTCGGCCTGGCCGAGATCACCACCGACTGACCCCGAGAAGCGAGAATGACCTTATGACGAGCAACCCGACCACCGCCGAGATCACCGCCGACGTGCTGCGCGCGCTCAAGGCCACCGGCGTCGACACCGACGCCGTCGCCGGCGACATCGAGGTCCGCACCCCGATCACCGGAGAGGTGATCTTCGCGTTGCGCCACCACACGGACACCGAGATCGACGCGGCGATCGCCGGGGCCGCCGAGACGTTCGCCGCCTGGCGCGAGGTGCCCGCTCCCGTACGCGGCCAGCTGGTCAAGCGCTGGGGCCAGCTGCTGACCGAGCACAAGGAGGACCTGGCCACGCTGGTCACAGCCGAGGTCGGCAAGATCACCTCCGAGGCGCTCGGCGAGGTGCAGGAGATGATCGACATCACCGACCTGGCCGTCGGTCAGTCCCGCCAGCTGTTCGGGATGACCATGCCCTCGGAGCGTCCAGGTCACCGGCTGATGCAGACCTGGCACCCGCTCGGGGTGGTGGGGATCATCTCCGCCTTCAACTTTCCGGTCGCGGTCTACGCCTGGAACACCGCCCTGGCCCTGGTCGCCGGCGACCCGGTGGTCTGGAAGCCGGCCGAGGCGACGCCGCTGGCCGCCCTCGCGACCGCCGCCCTGCTCGCCCGGGCCGCGGAGGACGTCGGGGCCCCCGCCGGAGTCCATTCCCTGGTGCTCGGGGACCGGACGGCCGGCGCGCGTCTGGTCGAGGACCCGCGCGTCGCCCTGGTGTCGGCGACCGGGTCGGTGCGGATGGGTCGGGAGATCGCCCCGCTGATCGCGGGCCGCTTCGGCCGCGCCCTGCTGGAGCTGGGCGGCAACAACGCCTGCGTCGTCACCCCGAGCGCCGACCTCGACCTGGCGCTGCGCGGCATCGTGTTCTCCGCCGCCGGGACCGCCGGCCAGCGCTGCACCACCCTGCGCCGGCTGATCGTGCACCGCTCGGTCGCCGACCGGCTGCTGCCCCGGATCGTCGACGCCTACAGCACTCTGCAGATCGGCGCTCCCACCGCGGTCGGCGTGCTGGTCGGCCCGCTGATCAGCCGCAACAGCTTCGAGGCCCAGCAGGCCGCCCTGGCCCGCGCGGTCGAGGAGGGCGGCGAGGTGCGGTGCGGCGGCGACCGGGTGCTGGCCGATGACCAGCCGGAGGCGTACTACGTGCAACCGGCGGTGGTCACGATGCCCGCCCAGTCGGCGGTCGTGCAGGAGGAGACCTTCGCGCCGATCCTCTACGTGCTCACCTACGACGAGCTCGACGAGGCGATCGCACTGAACAACGCCGTGCCGCAGGGCCTGTCCTCGGCCATCTTCACCACCGACCAGGCCGAGGCGGAGCGCTTCCTCTCCTCCGCCGGCTCCGACTGCGGGATCGTCAACGTCAACATCGGTACCTCGGGGGCCGAGATCGGGGGCGCCTTCGGTGGGGAGAAGGAGACCGGGGGCGGCCGCGAGTCCGGCGCGAACGCGTGGCAGGCCTACATGCGGCAGGCCACGAACACGGTCAACTACTCCGGGCAGCTGCCGCTCGCCCAGGGCGTCGAGTTCATCTAGGTGGACTTTTCTGCTCGCGCTCGGTCAGTCGCTGAAGCTCCTGCTTTGCTCCCGCGCTCGCGAACGGGAAAGCGCTGTTCGCTGGCTTCGTCGCAAAGCAGGACCGCGCTCCCTCCCTTCTGACGCTCGCAGGATCGCGGCTTGGTCCGAGGGGCTTAGTTCTTGGTGACCAGGGAGCGCAAGAAGAAGGCGAGGTTGGCCGGGCGCTCGGCGAGCCGGCGCATGAAGTAGGCGTACCAGTCATTGCCGAACGGGATGTAGGTCCGCACCTGGACGCCCTCGGCGACCAGGCGGGCCTGCTCGGAGTCGCGGATGCCGTAGAGCATCTGGATCTCGTAGTCGAGGAGCCCGCGCCCGGTCTCGGTCGCGTACGCCTGGGCGGCGGCCACCATCTGCGGGTCGTGGGAGGCGACCATGGGGTAGCCCTGGCCCGCCATCAAGACCTTGAGGCAGCGCAGGTACGAGGCATCGACATCAGCCTTGCTCTGGAAGGCGACCTCGGCCGGCTCGGAGTAGGCGCCCTTGCACAACCGGATCCGGGAGCCCTCGCCGGACAGGTCCCGGCAGTCGGCCTCGGTCCGGTGCAGGTAGGCCTGCAGCACGGTCGCCACCGTGGGGAACTCGATCCGCAGCTCGCGGACGATGGCCAGGGTCGAGTCGGTCGTGGTGTGGTCCTCGGCGTCGACGTTGACCCAGGCCCCGACCTCCGCGGCCGCGGCGCAGATCCGCCGGGCGTTGGCCAGGGCGAGCTGCTCCCCGTCCGGCAGGGACTGTCCGAGGGCGGAGAGCTTGATCGACACCTCCAACGGCCGGGCGCCGTCGCCGCGCTCGACCCCGAGCCTCCCGTACGCCTCGAGCAGGGACAGGTACGCCCCTACGGTGCCCTCGGCCTCGTCGGGATGGTGAATGTCCTCGCCGAGGTAGTCCACCGAGACGAACCGGCCCGCGGCGACGAGCTGCCTGACCGCGGAGACGGCGTCCGCCTCCGCGGCGCCGGGCACGAACCGGGTGACGAGGGAGCGGGTGAGTTTGGAGCGGCTGATGGTCCGCTCCATCCGGCCCGAGCGGGCCGCGGCCAAGATGACGGGCCGCAGCGGGTTGCTGATCGTCATGGTCATGGTGGTGGGTCCTCAGGCTTGGTGGGGATAGCGGTGGTCGCGGGGCGGCACGAAGGTCTCCTTGACCGTTCGGGCGGACACCCAGCGCAGCAGGTTCTGGGCCGAGCCGGCCTTGTCGTTGGTGCCGGAGGCGCGGCCGCCGCCGAAGGGCTGCTGCCCGACGACCGCGCCGGTGGGCTTGTCGTTGACGTAGAAGTTGCCGGCGGCGAACCGCAGGGCGTGGTCGGCCTGGGTGATGGCGGTCCGGTCGTCGGCGATGACCGCGCCGGTCAGGCCGTAGGGCGAGCCCTCGTCGACCAGCTTCAGGATCTCGGCCCATGCGCCCGGCTCGGCGTCGTCGTAGACGTGCACCGCCAGGATCGGGCCGAAGTACTCGGTGCGGAAGGCGTCGTCGGTCGGGTCGTCGCCGAGCAGCACGGTCGGGGCGACGAAGAAGCCGACATGGTCGTCGTAGGTGCCCCCGGCGGCGATCGACAGGGTCGGCGTCGCCTTGGCCCGCTCGATCGCGGCCGCGACGCGATCGAACGACTTCTGGTCGATCACCGCGCCGCCGAAGTGGGTCAGGTCCGTCACGTCGCCGTAGGACAGTGCGGCCACCTTGGTCAGGAAGTCCTCGCCCATCTCGGTCCACACCGACTTCGGCACGAACGCCCGGGAGGCGGCGGAGCACTTCTGGCCCTGGTAGTCGAAGGCGCCCCGGATCATGGCCGTGGTCAGCACCTGCGGGTCGGCGGAGGGGTGCGCGACGACGAAGTCCTTGCCGCCCGTCTCGCCGACCAGCCGCGGATAGGAGTGGTAGTTCGCCAGGTTGTCGCCGACCTGCTTCCACAGCGTCTGGAAGGTGGCCGTCGAGCCGGTGAAGTGGATGCCGGCGAGCCGCGGGTCGGCGAGCGCGACCTCCGACACCAGCGGTCCGTCGCCGAGGACCAGGTTGATCACGCCGGCCGGCAGACCGGCCGCCTCGAGCAGTTGCATCAGCACGTAGGCCGCCGCCGCCTGGGTGGGGGAGGGCTTCCAGATCGCCGTGTTGCCCATCAGCGCCGGCGCGGTGGGCAGGTTACCGGCGATCGCGGTGAAGTTGAACGGGGTGATCGCGTAGACGAACCCCTCCAGCGGTCGGTAGTCGACCCGGTTCCACACCCCGGGCGACGAGATCGGCTGGTCTTCGAGGATCTGCCGGCCGAAGGCGACGTTGAACCGCCAGAAGTCGATCAGCTCGCAGGCTGCGTCGATCTCGGCCTGGTAGGCGGTCTTGGACTGGCCGAGCATCGTGACAGCGGCCAGCCGCTCGCGCCACGGCCCGGCCAGCAGGTCGGCGGCCCGCAGGAAGACGGTGGCACGTGACTCGTAGGGCAGCTCGCGCCACGTCCGGGCCGCCTGCTGGGACGCCTCGATCGCGTCCGCGACATCCGTGGCGGTGGCCTCGCGGTAACGGCCGATGACCTGTTCGTGGTTGTGCGGCTGGACGACGTCGTACGCCGGGCCGGTCGCCGTCCGGTGCTCACCGCCGATGACCTGGCGGATGTCGAGCGGCTCGGCTGCCAGGTGCTCCAGCGCGGCGACGAGGCGCTCGCGCTCGGGCGAGCCAGGGGCGTAGTCGCGCACCGGTTCGTTGACGGGCTGGGGAACGAGCGTGACGGCGTCCAAGGCAGGTCCTTTGGTGCGGTATTCGGCGGTTGTTCCCACCGTAGCCCTTGCCTGCGGCGCAATCATTGGTGAGGTCACTGAACCGACCGGGCTTGGTTTGTAGGATCAGACAAGAGAGGCTTTCGTGAACCAACTGACCGGGGTCGCCCACGTGGTGTCGCTGGACTACCTGCTGGGGGCGCTCGGCTCCGCCGTGGTGTCCCTGCGGGCGCCCCACCCGGGGACCCCGAGACCAGTCCGCTCCGTTGCCCTGCTGGATGCCGACGACCTGGCCACGCCCGGGTCCGAGGTCCCCGGGGCCGATCTGGTCGTGCTGGCGGGCGTGTCGGCGGACGCGGCGGCCCACTGGGTCGACGGGCTGTCCGCGGTGGATCCGGCCGCCCGGCCGGTGGCGCTGGTGACCAAGAACGTGCACCTGGAACTGGACCGTCGGGCCGGGGACGCCGGCATCGCCGTCGCGGTCCTGCACGCCCAGGCCCGGGCGGACCTGGTGCTGTCGACGGTCCGCAGCCTGCTGGACGGGGCGGCGGCCCGCCCGGCGGCGGCCGCCACGCCGGGGGCGGAGCCGAGCGGCGAGGCCTTCGACCTCTACGGCCTGGCGGCCCGGCTCGCCGCCATGACCGGGGGCCTGGTGAGCATCGAGGACGACCAGGCCCGGCTGCTGGCCTACTCGGCCACCGACGGCGCCGCCGACGAGCTGCGGATGCTCTCCATCCTGGGCCGGGAAGGGCCGGGGGAGCACCTGCGCCGGCTGCACGAGCTGGGGGTCTACGACCGGCTGCGGCGAGACGACGACGTCGTGGAGGTGCCGGCGGCCGAGGAGCGCGGCTGGCGCCGCCGGCTGGTCGTCGGCGGGCGCCC